>NZ_CALWND010000014.1:0-57438 GCF_944382735.1 Candidatus Allofournierella merdavium
GCCCCTTGAGGGGCGTTGTCTGTATTATGCCCTTCTAGGGCTTACTCAAGCCCCCGGCTTTGCCGGGGGTCCTGACTGTGCGGAAGAAAGACCGGAAGTCGTTTGCCCGCCCGTCAACGGAGAAACGGGCAGGCCGGGCAAGGCAGGGCCGCGCCCCCCTTTGCAAACAGGCGGAAAAAGGAAAACAGGAGCGCGACGACAACACTCTGCCTTTATCGTATCTGTTCCGGCCGCTGAACGCAAGCAGGCAATCACGCCCGGGCGCAAAAAAATGTGACCCGCCGTCAGCCCGGCTGCAGCCCGTGGACCAGGATCGTCCGGGCGGCCTGGGCCAGGTCCCGGGCATGCAGGCTGAAAAACTCCCGATGCGCCTCGCAGTAGCGGGTCTTGCCGGTGCGGTCCCTGTCCCGGGGGCAGCCGTTGCGGCAAAGAGGGTACCAGGGGCAGCGTCGGCACTCCTCGGGCACCGGCAGGCTACGCTCCACAAAGCCCAGGGCGCGGCTGCGAGCCTCCATTTCGGCCAGGGTGCCCTCGGCGATGTTGCCCAGCAGCCACTGGTCCAGGCAGTAGAAGTCACAGGGGTAGACGCTGCCGTCCGCCTCCACCACAAACTGCGGGCTGCATACCCCCAGCATGTTGCAGCTCTCGGGCGGGCGGCCCGCCAGAATGCCCATCCAGTTGTCAAAGTGGCGGATGGACAGATAGCGCCCCCGGTCCAGATCCTCCTTCCACAGAAGGAACAGACGGTGAAGGAATCTGGCGTAGGTCTTGGGCGTGAGGGAGCAGTCCGTTGCCGTCCCCTCCAGGGGGTCCATGCAGGGGATGTACTGCTGAAAGGCGATGCCCTCGTCCCGGAAGAAGGCATAGGCCTGCCCCACATTCGCCGCCAGCTGTTTTGTCACCACCGTCAGGGTGTTGCACTCCACCCCGAAGCGGCGCAGCCGCCGCAGGTTTTCCAGCACGACGGCGTGGCTGGGCGCTCCCCCCGCGGCGGGGCGCAGCGCGTCGTGCACGGCGGCGGCGCCGTCGATGGACACCCCCACCAGAAACCCGTGGCGGGCGAAAAAGGCGGCCCAGGCGTCGTCCAGGGAGTAGCCGTTGGTCTGAAAGGACCAGTGGAGGGGGGAACGGGCGGTGTTGGCGGCCTCGGCGTCCCGGACGAAATCCTCAAAGAAATTCAGCCCTGCCAGGGAGGGCTCGCCCCCCTGGAACACAAAGGAGCAGGGGCCGCCCCGGGCATATTCCAGGGCTTTACCGGCGCACAGCGCGGCGGTCCGGCGGGTCATTCGCCCCCGCACCCCCTGGGCACGGTGGGCCGCCTCGTCGGCGTAAAAGCAGTACCGGCAGCGCAGGTCGCAGCCTGCGGAGGCGGGCTTTATCATCATGGAAACAGCGGGCATGGCATTGGCCTCCCTTTTTGCCTTCTGGATGGTGGACGTGATGAAAAACGGGGGAGCGGCATCCCGGCGGCGGGCGCCGCGGGAAAGGCCGCGGGCTGGTCAGGGTTCTTTCTGCGCCGCCTGCAAACGGTAGAGACGAGGCGAGGTGCCCACCAGCTTTTTGAAGACCTTGCCAAAGTAGCTCTGGTTGGCAAAGCCCACCTCCTCCGCGATCCGGCCCAGAGACAGGCTGCTGGTGCGGATCAGGCTCTGGGCGGCCTGGATGCGGATGCGGTTGAGATAGTCGTTGAAGGGTTCGCGGTAATGGGCGTTCATCACCCGGGAGAGATGGTGGTAGGAGACATGCACATGGTCGGCGATGTCCGAAAGCCGCAGCGGGCGCATATAGTTTTCCGCCACAAACTGATCGATGGCGGCGATCAGGGCGCGGCTGGGCTCGCCCTCCGCCTGCCCGCCGGCGAAAACGTCCTCCAGCACGCCGTCCAGCACGTCGCACAACTCGTCGATGGTGGCGGCCAGGTCGATGCGGCGGAAAAATTCGATCTTGCGGGCGTTGAGGCCGGTGGTGTCCTGGGCTGCCTTTTCCATCGCGTAGAGGATGGTGTGGATGGACTGTTCGCAGAACTTTTTCACGGCATAGGGGGAGATGCGCTCGGTGACACAGCGGGCAAGAAAATCGCCCAGGTAACTCACAACGGCCTGGCTGTCGCCCCGGGCCACGGCGGAGATCACATAGGATGTGTCGATCTGCGCCGTGTTTTCGTATTGCAGCCCCGGCAGAACGAAAAAGACCTTGCGGGTGGGCGCGTAGAAAAACTGCTGCGGGATCTGGGCAAAGCCGCCCAGCAGCTTGCGGGAGCTTTCCAGCACGGGAAAATCCCGGAACACCCCCCAGTACAGCGCGGGGTACTCCTCCCCCTGGCCGGTGACCTGGGCCAGCACCGGCTCCAGCACCGCCATGTCGCCCAGCAGCATGCAGGCCCCCTGGTGCAGAAACACCGCCACCGGCAGCCCGCGGAGGGCGCCCAGGAGAGCGCGGCGCGCGTCCGAGGCCTGGAGGTACTCTTCGCTCTTGTCCGCGCAGAAGGAACGGATGAGGAACAGGGGGCGTTCCAGTTCCAGCGCCAGACCGTAGCTGTGCAGTTCCTGCTGTACAAAGGCCGGGTTGCTGTAGCTGCCGTTCAGCAGGTTGTCAAAGAACAGAGACAGTTCCAGCCGGGACGCGCTCTCTTTGGGCTGGGGCAGGCAGGCGGCCAGGTTTTCCAGCCGCTGCAGCAGCGTCTGCGCCGTCAGCTCGCTCTTCAAAATGTAGTCGAAGGCGCCGTTCTTCATGGCGTCGCGCACATAGGAAAAGGTGTCGAACCCGCTGATCACGATGGTCTCGATGGGCGGATGGCCGCTCTCGTTGCGCTTTTTGATCTCCGCCAGCAGTTCCACGCCGTTCATCACCGGCATGGCCACGTCGGTGATCACGATCTGGGGGGCGGTGGCGTCCAGCAAGGAGAGGGCCTGCCTGCCGTTTTCGGCAAAACCCACCACCAGAAAGCCCTTGTCCTCCCAGGGGATCATGTTCCGCAGGATGTTGCGAAAGATGTTCTCATCGTCCACGATGAGCACGCGGGTAAAGGTCTTCAACTGGCATTCCCTCCGTTTTCGTTCTGGCCGGAATCGGCCGGCAAGGTCACGGTCACGATGGTGCCGCTGCCCGGGGTGCTGCAGATGTCCAGGCCGTACTGCGGGCCGTACATCAGCTTGAGGCGCTGGTCGATGTTGTTCAGCCCCACGCCGGACATCTTTTGCTGGGCGGCGTAGCTGCCGCTGCGCAGCTTTTGCAGGGTGTCCTCGTCGATGCCGCAGCCGTTGTCCGACACCTCGATGCGCAGCGTGCCGTTGAGTTCGCACACGAATACCGAGAGATCGATCATGGAATCGCTCTCGGGGAAGCCGTGGAAGATGGTGTTCTCCGCGATGGGCTGCAGCAGCAGTTTGGGCACCCGGCGGCCGGCCAGCGCCTCGTCCGACAGCAGCACCTGCAGCCGGATGCGGCCCTCGTAGCGCAGGTTCATCAGGGCCACATAGGCGTTCAGGTTGTCCAGCTCCGTCTGCAGGTCCACCACCTCCCGGTGGTCGCTGATGGTGCCCCGCAGCAGCCGGATGAACTGCAGGATTGCCTCGCTGATCTGCGCCCGGTCGTATCCGTTTTCGATCAGGTAGCGGAAGGAGGACAGGGTGTTGTAGAGGAAGTGGGGGTTGATCTGCATGCGCAGGGCGTTCAGCTCGGCCTCCCGGCGGGCGATGTTCTCCCGGCGCATATTCTCGGTGTAGGTGTCCACCGCCTTCAGAAGGTTGGAAAAGGTGGTCTCCAGGGTATACAATTCATCCTGGTTGGCGGTGTCGTCCACCGGCAGGGTGCCGTAGCGGGTGGAAGCCATCCGGGCGGACAGGCGGGCGATGGGCCGGGTGATGCGGCGGGAGATGAGCAGGGAGACAAGGCAGGCCGACACACAGAAGATCACCGCGATGGGCACCACCCGCGCCACCACCTCCCGCAGCTGGTCGGAGACGGTGTGGGTCTCGATGTACTTGATGAGCGCGCCGTCGATGGAGGTGAGGGGCACCCGCACCGCCAGGCACTCGGTGTCGCCCAGCGCGCAGGTGTACACCGGCGTGTCGACGCCCCGCGCGTACTCCGGGATGCGGGTGATGTCCTCCAGGCGGGTGCCGATCACATCCGCCCGGTTGCTGGAGATCACGGCGCCCAGGCTGTCGGTGAGGAAGATATACTCGCCCTCCTGATACCCCTGCCGGTAGAGCTGTTCCAGGCCGGAGGGATCGATCTCCAGAAACAGCCAGCCGCAGTGCTTCATGGTGTATCCGTCCACCAGGCTGCGGGCGAAGAGGATGACGGTTTTGCCCTCGGTCACCGTGGTGATGCCGGGGTGGGACAGGGTGTAGACGATGGTGTCCACCTGGGGCGTCTGCACGGCGGGCTGCATCCAGGTCTCGGCCATCAGTTCCTCCGGAGAACATACCATCCGCTCGCCGTCGTAGGTGGTGTAGGCGACGCCGTTCACCCCCAAAACGGTCACGCACGCCTTGTACTGGGTAAAGATGCCGTAATAATTGTATAAAAAGCGATGAATCTCGGTCTCTTTCTGAAACTTGTCCAGCTGGTCGGCGCAGGGCTCGGTGAGCAGGGTGCGGAAATACAGGCTGGAATCGGACACGTTGATCACGGTGTTCAGCTGCTGGAACAGGTTGGTGGCGTTGCCGTCGATCTGCTGGAGCAGCGCGCCGTTGCTCTGCAGCACATCTTTATACAGAAGGTTCTGGGCGAAGCTGATGATGGCCAGGCTGACGGTGACGGTGGTGAGGAGGATCAGCCCCAGGCTGCTGATGGCGATGCGCCAGAAGATGCTCTTCTTGCGAAAATCCAGTCTTTTCACCGCCCTCACCTCCCGAAAGATTTCGAAGTCACCTTTATTATACAGGCAAACGGGAGGAAATGCACCACGGAAATAGGGTGCCGGGCGCAAACGGGCAAAAAAATACGAAAAGAGCAAATTATTCGCAATCCGCCGCCGCGGCCGGCCTCGTCACCCCGATTTTTTACCAGAAACGCCACAAAACAGAATCTACTTTTGCCGGCGCGGCCGCGCTATAATAAAACCAACAAATCACAGAACGGCTGTGTTGCAAAAGGCAAAAATACAGGCTTTAAGGAGGAACAAACATGTCTACGCGAATCAAAAAACTATTGGCTTTCGCGCTCGCCGGGCCTCGGCGCTCTCGCTGCTGGCGGCCTGCGGCACCACGCCCTCGTCCACGGCGCAGACGGGCTCTTCCGCTTCCGGCGGCGCCGCTGCCGAGCCGGTGACCCTCACCTTCTGGCGGGCGGGCACCGACGTGGAGACCGAGACCTACTGGAACGCCATGATCGACCGCTTCGAGGCCGAGCACCCCGGCGTCACCGTGGAACTGAGCAGCCTGCCCTGGGGCGATGAGATCGAGACCAAGCTGAACGCGGCCTACGCCAGCGGCACCGCGCCGGACATCCTCAACTACTCCCTGGTCTTGATCCCGCAGCGGGCCAGCGTGGGCCAGTACGCCAACCTGGACAACTATGTGGCTGACTGGGAGGGCGCCCAGGACATCATGCCCGCCGTGATGGAGACCGGCAAGTACGACGGCAGCGTCTACGGCATTCCCATCAAGCCCGACGCCCGCATGTTCGTCTGGCGCAAGGATATGTTCGAGGCCGCCGGGCTGGACCCCGAAACGCCCCCCACCACCTGGGAGGAGCTGAAGGAGTTCGCCGACAAGCTCACCATCAAGGAAAACGGCACCACCGTGCAGGCGGGCTATAACATGTCCATCGCCAACGGCTTCCAGGATTACCAGATCTTCCTGATGCAGAACGGCGGCGACTTTGTGGACGCGGCCACCAACACCCTTACTTACAACAGCCCGGAGGCCGTGGAGGCGCTGGAGTTTTTGAACACCTTCGTGCAGGACGGCAACGTCATCCCCGCCGACCAGTTCCAGTCCGGCTCCGACGTGTTCGTGGGCGGCAAGGCTGCCATGGCCTACAAGAACCCCGCGGACATACAGAACATGATTACCGCCGACCCCACCCTGGCGGATAAGATCGGCGTGAGCGCGCCCTTGAGCCGCAAGCAGCAGGCCACCTTCGGCGGCATGGGCTTCATGTTCCTCAGCGAGGACAGCAAGAACAAGGACCTGGCCTGGGAGTTCATCGAGATGGCCCTGAACAACGATGAGATGAAGATCCGCATCGACGATCTGGGCATCCCGCCCATCCGCCAGTCGATGGTGGAGGACTATGTGGCCCTGGATCCTGAGATGAACCAGGCCATCGTGGACGCCATCGCCGTGGGCAAGGGCGCCTACCTCGTGATCTACTCGAACGAGCTGAACAACCAGGTCTCCGCCGCCATCGAGCAGGTCTATTACGGCAAGAAAAGCGCCCAGGAGGCGCTGGATGAGAGTGTGGCCGCCTACCAGAAGGAAGTGGACGCGCTGCTGGCATCCTGACCAAAACCGGCGCGGGCGGGCACGGGAACTCCGGTGCCCGCCCTTTTTATGACTTTTTTCTGTGAAACGAAAGGGGAAGGACGCAGTGAACACAGCGGCGATGAAAAAAGGGCGCGGGCCGCGCAGGTCGGGCATTACGCCCTACATCATGATCCTGCCGGCCTACGCGGTGTATCTTTTGTTCGTGCTGGTCCCCGTGTTCGCGGGGCTGGCCTTCAGCTTCACCAACTACGATTTCTATAAAAAGATGGACTTCGTGGGGCTGAAAAACTACATCGACCTTGCCCACGACGCCGAGTTCGTGCGGTCGGTGTTCAACACCCTCTACTACGCCTTCTTCACCATCATCCCCACCCTCGCCATCGGCGTGGTGCTGGCGGTGCTGGTGAACAAGGGCATCCGGGGCACCAAGGTGTTCCGCACCTGCATGTATGTGCCCAACGTGGGCTCGATGGTGGCGCTGTCTATGATCTGGCTGTGGATCTTCGATCCCACGGTGGGCTTCATGAACCAGATCGTCACGGCGCTGGGCCTGCCCGCCCAGCAGTGGCTGTTCAACGAGGCCACGGCCATGCCCTGCCTGATCATCATGGGCATCTGGCGCTCCGCCGGATACAACATGGTCATCTCGCTGGCCGGCCTGCAGTCCATCCCGAACGATCTGTACGAGGCCGCCCGCATCGACGGCGCCGGCGAGCTCAAGCAGTTCTTCGCCATCACCCTGCCCATGCTGCGGCCCACCACCTTCTTCTTGCTGGTCACCGGCTGCATCAACTCCTTCATGGTGTTCGAACAGGTCAACATCATGACCAACGGCGGCCCGCTGAACTCCACCACCACCATCGTGCATCAGATCTACAAGAGCGCGTTCTTGAACTTCAAGGCGGGCTACGGCTCGGCCATGGCGATGATCCTGCTGGCCATGACCATCGTCTTTACACTGCTGAACTTCCGGTTTGCCAACAAGGACAACGGCACCGATGTGAACTGAGGAGGCGGAATATGATCGGTTCTATGAAAAAGGAGCGGATGATCGGCAGGATCGTGCTCACGGTCGTGCTGGCGCTGCTGTCCTTCGTGATCGTCGCGCCCTTCCTGCTGGCGATCCTCACCTCGCTGAAGCCCCTGGCGGAGATCCAGTCCGCCGATTTCACCATCCTGCCAAGGGAATGGCACTTTGAAAACTATCTCCTGGCCATGCAGCAGGGCGACTGGCCCCGCTACTTCGCCAACTCCATCACCGTCACCCTCACCACCGTGTTCTTCGCGGTGCTGTTCAACACCCTGGCGGGCTTCGCCTTTGCCCGGTTCGAGTTCAAGGGCCGCAAGTTCCTGTTCTTTTTCCTGCTCATCGGCATCATGGTGCCCGCTCAGGTCACCCTGATCCCCACCTTTTTCATGATGAAGCAGTTCCCCCTGGTGGGCGGCAACAACCTCTTCGGCATGGGCGGCACCGGCTTTTATGACACCCTGCCCGGCCTCATCATCCCCTATGTGGCCGGCTCCTTCGGCGTGTTCCTCTGCCGGCAGTTCTTCCTGGGCTTCCCCCGCTCTCTGGACGAGGCGGCGGAGATCGACGGGGCGAACAAATGGCAGCTGTACTTCCGCATCTATCTGCCCATGAGCAAGCCCATCATCGCCACCCTCATCATCACCAAGTCCTCCCAGATCTGGAACGACTACCTCTGGCCGGTGATCCTTACTACCTCCAACGAGAACCGCACCGTCCAGCTGGGGCTGACCATCTTCCGCAACGAGACGGTCATCCAGTGGCACTATCTGATGGCGGCCACCATGATCGTCATCGCGCCGCTGGTGGTCATGTTCTTCTTTTTGCAGAAATACTATGTGGGCGGCATCATGGCCGGCGGCGTGAAGGGGTGAGAGACCAATGAGCAAACGACCGAACATCATCGTCTATTTTGTGGACCAGCAGCGGTGGGACACGGTGGGCGCCTACGGCCAGCCCCTCAATGTCACCCCCAACCTGGACCTGATGGCCCGGGAGGGCACCCTCTGAGAATGCCTTCACCTGCCAGCCGGTGTGCGGTCCCGCCCGGGCCTGCCTGCAGACCGGGAAATACGCCACCGAGACCGGCTGCTGCGTGAACGCGGTCAGCCTGCCGGTGGGGGAGAAGACCCTGGCCCATTACCTCAAGGAGGCGGGGTATGCCACCGCCTATGTGGGTAAGTGGCACCTGGCCTCCGACCGGGAGGAAAACCACTATGAGGTGACCAACGTGCCAGCTGAGCGCCGGGGCGGCTACGACTACTGGATGGCCGCCGACGTGCTGGAGTTCACCTCCCACGGCTATGACGGCTATGTGTTCAACACCGCCGGCGAGCGGGTGGACTTCAAGGGCTACCGGGCGGACTGCATCACCGACTTCGCACTGGATTACATCCGCGGCCAGACCGCAGAACAGCCCTTCTTCCTCTTTTTGTCCCACATCGAGCCCCACCACCAGAACGACCACGAGCACTTTGAGGGGCCGCGGGGCAGCAAGGAGAAGTTCAAAGACTTTGTGCCGCCCGCGGACCTTAAGGGCATGGAGGGCAACTGGCGGGAGGAATACCCGGACTATCTGGGCTGCTGCAACCGGCTGGATGAGAACCTGGGCCGGGTGCGGGAGGCGCTGCGCCGTCAGGGCCTGGAGGACAACACCATCGTCTTTTACCTCAGCGACCACGGCAGCCATTTCAAGACCCGCAACTGGGAGTACAAGCGTTCCTGCCACGACGCCTTGGTGCGCATCCCCCTGGTGGCATACGGCGGGCCCTTCACCGGCGGCCATGTGGTGCGAGAGATGACCGGGCTGATCGACCTGCCCCGCACCATCCTGGAGTGCGCCGGGGTCGAGGTGCCCGCCCACATGCGGGGCGTCTCCCTAAAAGAACTGGTGGAAGGGAAAACGCCCTGCTTCCGGGACACCATCTTCATCCAGATCAGCGAGAGCCAGGTGGGACGCTGCATCCGTACCCCCCGGTGGAAGTATTCGGTGCAGACCGGCGCCGATGGCTGGACGGTCTTCTCCGGCGACGTCTATTACGAGGACTGCCTCTACGACCTGGAGGCCGACCCGGCGGAGCACAACAATCTGGCGGAGGACCCGTCGCTGGCCCCCGTCCGCGCCATGCTGGCGGCCCGGCTGCAGTGGGAGATGCTGCAGGCGGGGGAGGCATCGCCCACGATCCTGCCCCGGGCGGCCCGCCCCCGCTGACCGGGCGCAATCAACGGCCGCCGCGCCGCAGAAAGGAAACGAGAGTATGGAACGCTTTATTCTGAACGTGATCCACCGGCCGGAGATGGTGCCGGAGTACGCCGAGAAGGTGACGGGTCACGGCAAAGAGGAAAACATCAGCCGCAAGGCGCTGCTGACGGAAAGTCTGGACATCTTCAAGACCCAGCAGGCCATTGCGCACAAAAACGGCATCAAAACCACCATCCAGATGACCTACGCCAGCCTGTTCAACGCCGAGGCGGTGGCACTGGCCAAGGAGCATCACGAGCAGTACGGGGACGAGATCGCCCTGTCGCTGCTGGGGCTGCCCTGCAAGGAGTTCCGGGACAAGTACAAGACCAAGGACTTCTGCATCTGGATGTTCTCCATGGAGGACAAAAAGGCCATCGTCACCGACGTGTTCGAGAAATTCCACGAACAGTTCGGCTTTTACCCCGCCTCCACCGGCAGCTACTACCTGGATGCCGACCTGACCAACTTCATCAAGGAGAAATATCCCAGTGTGAAGTGCGCGGTGGCCACCTGCTGGGAGGAGGGCCCCAAAGCCTACCACACCTGCAACAACTCCTGGTATACCCTCTTCGACGGCGGCCCCTGGAACCCCTGGATCCCCTCGAAACAGAACACCCACGCCCCGGCGGCCAACGAGGCGGAGGACAGCGGCATCGTGGCCATCCCGCACCTGTCGCGGGACCTGCTGGCCTGCTTTGACGGCAACGGCTCCAACTTCGGCACCCACCCCCAGAACGTGCTGCGGGGGATGATCTACGACCCGGACACCTGGGAGTACCCCTATCTCTACAACCTGATCGACCAGTACCGCAGCCTTGGCAAATACAACGACGGCTACAGCTACAACATGATGTTCGTGGGCCCGGGCTGGATGAACAAGATGGGCCGGTGGGAAGCTCCCTATGAGCTGCTGCTGAAAAGCTACGAGGACGGCATGGCCTACTATGCCAAGCTTAAGGCGGAGGGCAAGCTGGAGGACATGACCATGGCCCGGTTCGCGGACTTCTACCGGGCGGGCCACACCTACACCCAGCCGGAGTGCGCCCTGTGGCGGGACATCCTCTACGGCTCGGACAAGCAGTATTTCTGGTACGCCGACCCCTACCTGCGCTGCTGCCTGGACATGAACCAGGGGGGCGCGATGATCGACCTGCGGCCCTATGTGGCAAAGCTGTACTGGCCGGTGGGCATCGGCACCCCCCATGTACAGGACGCCAGCTACCCCTTCCTCATCCAGGCCAACTACCGGGCGGGCTACTTCACCCACTACGCGGGGGAGGGAACCATCCGCAGCTGCAAGCTGACCCACAAGGGGGAAGAGGTAGACCTGTGCCTGACCCGCACCTGGGCACATTTCGCAAAGCAGGGCACTACCCGCGTGCTGACCCTGGAGCCGGTGGAGATCAAATTTGCCGACCTGACGGTAAAGGTGCAGACCGTGTTCGAGTTTGAAGAAGGCAGCAGCGTGGTGAAGACCTGCCGCCGCATCCTGGAGAGCAGCGATCCGGCGGCGAAGGTGGAACTGAACGAGTACATCACCGCCTGCTACGGCACCACCGAGTACCCGGAGGACATGACAAGCGTGGTGCTGGGCCTGCAAAACGGGCAGGAGGAAAGAAGCCTGCAATACGCCTACCGCTGCCGGGAGGACGAGATGGCCGGCGGCGAGGCGTCGGCGCTGGTGCCGCCCATCGAGACGCGGGTAACCCTGGCCGCGGCGGGAGAGCACACCGCCTATTACAAGGAAGGCTACGCCTTCAGCCCCATGTTCACGCTGGGGGCGAAGGGCGAGATCGGACAGGGAGAGGAGATGGTCACATGGCTCAGGCTGGAAAAGGCAAACTGAACTTCCGGTGCCCGGCCTGCTTTATGCGGGATCTGGACATCGACATGTTCTACGACGGGGACAAAAAGGAATACTACTGCCTGCGCTGCTGCTACACCGGCAGCGAGGCGGACGTGCAGCAGAAAAACCGCATGGCCCGCTTCCGCTACCGGGCCATGGCCAAACGCTTCGAGCGGTTCGACCAGCGATAAATCAAAAAATGCGCCCCCGGATGCGTTGCTTGCATCCGGGGGCGCTGCCTTGCGCCTGCCCCTGGCAAGGACAGGGTTACGAGCGGCGGGCGGGGGCGTTCTGGCCGCTGCCGTGCCGGCAGTGGTTCAGATAGAGGTAGAAACCGATGTTCAGCAGAACGCCCACTGCGGTGGACGCCGGCGCGGCCAGGCCGATCTTTGTCAGGCTGGCGTTCGGCTGGATGCTCATCACATAGGCCAGCGGCAGGCGCACCAGCAGCGTCTGTACCAGACCCTGCAGCATCACCCACAGGGTGCGCTGGTTTCCGTTGAAGTATCCCACCATGCTGAACAGCACCGCTGTGGCGATGGTTTCGGGGGCAAAGCCCTTGAGGTAGGCAAAGCCGTTTTGGATGACCGCCGGGTCGGTGGAAAAGACGCCCACCAGCACGTCGCCCCTGGTCATGACCAGGGCGAACACCACCACGCCGAACCCCAGCCCCACGCCGATGCCGGTGAACATGGAGCGCTTGGCCCGCCGCAGGTCGCCCGCCCCCACATTCTGAGAGACGAAGGACGCCATGGACTGCATCAGCGCGCTGGGCACCAGCATGGCGAAGTTCACGATCTTGCTGGCCACCCCGTAGCCGGAGGATGCCTCCAGCCCCAGCCGGTTGACAAAGGCGCAGAGAGCCAGAAAGGAAAGCTGGGTCAAAAACTCCTGCAGCGCCAGCGGCAGGCCGATGGCAAGAAATTTGCGGCATTGCAGGTTGAAGCGGAAGTCCTGCCGGCGGAGGGTGAAGGGCAGCTGCTTTTTCAGCAGGATGACCACCGCGCACACCACGCTCACCGCCTGGGCCAGCACGGTGGCAAGGGCTGCGCCCGCCGCGTCCATGTGAAAGCCGGCCACCAGCAGCAGGTCGCCGAAGATGTTCACCACGCAGGCCACCAGCACGAACAAAAGGGGCGACCTGCTGTCGCCCAGGCCCCGGAAGATGGCGGAGAGCAGGTTGTAAGCCACGATGAAGAAGATGCCGCCGCCGCAGATGCGCACATAACTCACGGTGAGGTCCAGCGATTCCCGGGGCGCCTGCATCAGCACCGAGATGGGCCGGGCAAAGCCCACCAGCAGCACGCACAGCCCCACCGAGATGAGGGCGAACACCAGTGCCGCGCCGCCCAGCACCCCGCCGATCTTTTCCGGGCACTTTTCTCCCAGGTACCGGGCGATGAGCACAGTGATGCCCATGGCAAGCTGGGTCACCACAAAGGTGACCAGATTCAAAAGCTGGCTGCCGGTGGACACGGCGGACAGGCCGGAGGTGGAGCCGAACCGGCCCACCACCAGCAGGTCCACCGCGCCGTAGGCTGCCTGTAAGATCAGCGCCCCCAGAATGGGCACCATAAACCAGAACAGCTTTTTTAAAATGCTGCCCTGGGTAAAATCCGCTCTTTCCTTACTCAATGGTGATCCTCCTCTGTGCCATGACCTGATAAAGCCGCCCCAGCGTGCGGATGGTGCAGGCGGCGTCCTCCTCGGAAATATCCGCAAGCAGCGGCGCCAGCCGCGTGAAATACTGCCGGGTGTACCGCTGCAACAATTCCTGCCCCGCCGGGGTGGCGGTGATGTAGGCCACCCGGCCGTCCCGGGCGCTGGGCTGCTTGCAGAGGTAACCTTTGCCCTCCATCTCCTTCACCGTGCGGGTCACCCCGGGGCGGGGCAGGCGCAGCGCGTCGCTGACGTCCGACGCCGTCGCCCGCTGGCCCCGGCGCTCCAGATCGTCGATGGCGTCCAGCAGATGAATGTGCGAGGGCGTGACCCCCGGGGGCAGCGGGGGCAAAAGGTCCCGGCTGCGCTTTGCCAGATAGCAGGCGTCAAACAGCGCCTTGATGGTGCTCGTCTCCATGGCAGTCTCCTCCAAAATAGTTACCATTGGTAATTATATAAAGGGCCGCACCCCCTGTCGATCCCCCCCGGGGCATACTTTTTTTGCGGGGGCTTTGCTGCCGGTGTATAATGGAAAAAGAAATCTTTTGTGTGCGGGAGGAAAGCGCCCTGTGACCGAAAAAAACGATTCATGCCCATCGCGAAGCGGGTGTACCGTCTGCTGGAGCGCAGGCAAAAACAGGCCTTTGTGCTGATCTTGTGCATCATGGCGGTGTCGGCGGGGCTGACCCAGTTCACCCCCAAAGCCATCGGCTTTCTCACCGACGATATACTGCGGCAGGACGGGCTTGCGTTCGGCAGCATCCTGCCGGTGCTGCTTGCCATCCTGCTGGTGACGGTGGCGAATGAACTGCTGAAGATCGGGCGGCGGGTGATGGTGGAGGATGTGGCCACCAAAACCGAGAAAAAGGCCCGGGGGCTGGTGATCGCCTCGCTGCTGCAGGCGCCCCTGGCTTTTTTCAAGGAGAACATGACCGGCAACATCCACGGCCGGCTCAACCGCTGCCTGGAGGGCACGGTGAAGCTGGAAAAGCTGCTGTTCATGGACTTTGCGCCGGCGGTGTTCAACAGCGTGGCGGCGGTGGCGGTCATCCTGACCACCCTGCCGGCGGGGCTGGCGCTGCCCATGCTGCTGGTGGTGCCCATCGGCATCGCCATCGTGGCCCGGCAGATCGCCACCCAGCGGGGCATCCGGGTGGAACTGCTGGAGACCAAAGCCGCCATGGACGGCTCCGTTGTGGAACTGCTGAACGGCATCGAGGTCATCCGCATCCTGGACAGCGCAGCGCTGGAGGGAGAGCGGTTCGAGGGCAAGTCGGAATTTTTGCGCAAAAAGGAGATGCGCCACCACCTGCAGATGGCGAAGTACGACTGCCTCAAGTTCCTCAACCAGGCGCTGTTCACCGTGCTGATGATCGGCATCTCCGTCTGGCTTGCCGCCCGGCAGGTCATCAGCGCGGGGGACGTGCTCACCGCCTACCTCTGCTTCAACCAGCTGCTGAAGCCCCTGGAGGAGCTGCATCGCATCCTGGATGAACTGTCCGAGAGCCTGGTGCTGGCGGAGGACTTCTTCCGCATGGCGGAGATCCCCCGCGACTTCTCTTATCTGCCTCCGGCGCTGCCGGCGGCAGCGGCCGGGGCGGCGGGCAGCGCCCTGGAGGCGCGGGGGCTGGAATTTTCCTACGGGGCGGACAAGCCCGTCCTCCGGGGGCTCACCTTCACGGTGGGGCAGGGGGAGTTTGTGGGCATCGCCGGGCCCAGCGGCTGCGGAAAATCCTCCCTCATCAAGGCGATCTGCAAGCTGGAAGCCTGCCAGGGGGAGATTTTCATCGACGGAAAGGACCTGCGCGCCTATTCCAGAAGCGAGCTGGCCGAGACCATCGCCCTGGTGCCCCAGAACCCCTTCCTGATCGCGGGCACCCTCCGGGAGAACATCTGCTACGGGCTGAAACGGCAGCCCGCCGACCCGGAGGTGCGTCAGGCGCTGGCCAAGGCCCGCCTGCTGGAATTTGTGGACAGCCTGCCCGGCGGGCTGAACGCCCCCGTGGCGGAGGGCGGGGCGAACCTCTCCGGCGGGCAGAAGCAGAGGGTGGCCATCGCCCGCGTCTTTCTGCGCCGGCCGAAGATCCTGATCCTGGACGAGGCCACCTCCGCGCGGGACAACACCGCCGAGCGGGCGGTGCAGGCGGCCATCGAGGAGTTGGTGCGCGGGCGGGGGATGACGGTGATCTCCATCGCCCACCGTCTCACCACCCTGCAGAACGCCGATCGCATCCTGGTAATGGACGGCGGGCGCATCGTCCAGTGCGGCGGCTACGGGGAACTTATCGCCGGGGCCGGCATCTTCCAGGATATGTACTACGGCAGGCTGAAATAAACGTCCGCCTTCATAAAAGAGGCAGCGCCCCCGGATGCGGTTTTCGCATCCGGGGGCGCTGTGCGGTTTCGGCAAAGGGGCGTGGCGCTCTGCCGGTTTTATGTCTGTTCGGGGTCGGCGGCAAAGGTGAGGGAGAGATGCAGAGGGGCGTTTTCCATGCGGTATTCCGGCAGCGGGCGGGCGCCCCAGGTGTCGTCGCCGCCCACGCCGCACTCCCAGGCCAGCAGCCGCAGCACGGTGCGGTTGCCGGCGGGCAGCTGCCAGGGATGGGCCGCGTTTTCCAGTTCGTGACTGGTGCAGGGCAGGGCGGAGAAGCAGAAGGGGGCGTTCCCCTCCACCCGCATCCCGCCGCAGGCCAGCCAGCGCACCCCGGTGCGCAGCCCGCAGCTCTGGGGCTTCATGTAGGGGGTCAGGGCGGTGAAGGCGTCCAGTTCCCACCGGCCCAGCAGCGCGCCGCCGGTGCGGTCGGCGGCGGTCTCCTCAGGGCCGAGGCCGTAGTAGCGCACCCGGCGCGCGGCTTCCACCGCCGCGCCCTCCAGTCCGAAGCAGAAGGGGGCGGGCAGGCCCGGCGCTGCCTGGGCGTCCACCAAGAGGTCGATGCGCCCGCCCGGCGCAAAGCGCCAGCGCATGACGCAGCGGCTGGCCGGGGCGGTGGGCAGGCTAAAGACGGCGGTCACCTCGTAGCAGGGGCCGTCCTCGTTCAGGGTGAAGGACTCCAGCGTGCGGTAGAGGCTGGCCGTCTTCCAGGCCGCCTTCTCCTGGGGCCAGCGGCTGGCCGTGTCGTTGGACACCGGCGCGCGCCAGAAGGTGGGAGCGAGGGGGGCGGCCAGCCATTCCCGGCCGTCCAGCCGCAGACTGCGCAGCAGTCCGTCCTCCCGGGAGAAGCGGGCCAGCAGCCCGCCGCAGGCAAGGCCCAGGTACTCGCTGCTGTCGATCAGCCGCCAGCCGCTTTCCGCGGCGGCGCGGCTGCGCACTACCTGCTGGGCGCTGGCGATCTCGTGGCCCGCCGCCGCCCAGGGCGTGTTCCGGGCAAGGCGCAGCACCGCCCGCGCCACCACCTCGCCGCCCGCCGGCAGGTCCGGCAGGTCGAAGGGGAGGCGCGCCGTCTGTCCCGGCGGGCAGGGGCAGGGCAGCGTCTGGCGGAAAAATTCCTCCCCCTCCCGCAGGCCGCTCACCTCCAGGCACAGTTCGCCCGCGTCGGTGAACAGGCTCTCGTTGCGCAGCACCACCGCGCCCGGCTCCAGCTCCAGCAGGAAGGGGGTGTACACCGCCTTCACCGCCGCCAGCTTGGGACTGGGGACGCGGTCGGCAAAGAGCAGGCCGTCGGCGCAGAAATCGCCGCTGTTGGGCAGATCGCCAAAATCGCCGCCGTAGTGCAGCCGTCCATCGGCGGTGAGCTGCTGGTCGATCCAGTCCCACACAAAGCCGCCCTGGTAGTGGGGATACAACTCCTCCAGCCGCTTGTAGGCTTCCAGCCCGCCGCAGCTGTTGCCCATGGCGTGAGCGTACTCCGCCTGGATGCGGGGCTTGTCCTGCTGTTGCCGCAGCAGTTCCTCCAGCTTTTCCGCCGGGTAGTACATGGTGGAGTAAAAATCGGTGGTGTCGGGGTAGCGCCCGTCCTGGGTCACGCCCTCGTAGTGCACCGGGCGGGTGGCGTCCCAGCGGTGGAAACACCGGGACATCTCCCACAGGGTGCTGCCCCCGCTGGACTCGTTGCCGCAGCTCCAGGCCACCACGCAGGGGTGGTTTTTGTCCCGCCCGAATATGCTGCGGGCCCGGTCCAGCACCGCCTGGCGCCAGGCGGGCTGGCCGTCGGGCAGTTTGGGGTAGCGATGCTGGGCCAGCATTGGCCGGGCGCACCAGGTGCCGTGGGTCTCGAGATTCGTCTCGTCGATGACGTAAAGGCCGTAGCGGTCGCACAGGGCGTACCACTGGCTGTGGTTGGGGTAGTGGCTGGTGCGCACCGCGTTGATGTTGCTGCGCTTCATCAGCACTACGTCCCGCTCCATCTCCTCAAAGGTGACCACCCGGCCGTGTTCGGCGCTCCACTCGTGGCGGTTCACCCCGTGAAGCAGCAGGCGCTGGCCGTTGAGTTTGAAGATGCCCCCCTCGATGGTCAGGGTGCGAAAGCCCACCGCCAGCCGGCACCGCTGGGTGGGCGCGCCGGCGCGCAGCACCTCCAGTTCCAGGGTGTAGAGGTGGGGCGCCTCGGCGCTCCAGAGGGCGGGAGAAGCCACGGTCATGGCCAGCCAGGCCGTGCCCGCCTCCACCGGCGCGTGGCAGCGGGCGGCCTCGGCCCCCGCTTCGTCCAGAAGAACGGCCCGCACCCCGTCGGCATCGCCGGCGGTGGTGATCTGCGCCGAAAAAGCGCCGGAGGCGTCCGCCCGCACCGCGATGTCCTCGGCGCGGCAGGCGGGCAGGCCCAACAGCCACACATCCCGGAAGATGCCCCAGAAGCGCCAGAAGTCCTGGTCCTCCAGCCAGGAGCCGGAGCACCAGCGGTACACCTCCACCGCCAACAGGTTTTCGCCCGGGCGCACCGCGCCGGTGGCGTCGAACTCCGCGGGGGTGAAGCTGTCCTCGCTGTAACCAAGGTACTGGCCGTTGCACCATACCCGGAAGGCCGGCTCCACCCCGTCAAAGCGCAGGCGCGTTTCCAGGTCCGGCCCCTGCCAGCCCGCGGGCAGAGAGAAGGTGCAGAGGTACTGCGCCACCGGGATGTCCCCGGGCAGGGCAGGGGGCGCCAGCTGCTCGCTGCCGTCCCAGGGGTAGGCGGTGTTGGTGTAGAGGGGGACGCCGAAGCCCTGCAGGTTCAGGTGGCCGGGCACCCGGACGGGGACAAAATCCGACCCCGGCCGGCCGGCCTCAAAGCCCTCCAGCCGCTCTTCCAGCCGGGGTGCCACCCGCACCCGCCACTGCCCGGAAAGGCACAGCGCCCGGGGCGAATCCTCGCCGGGGAAAAGGCTCTCGTGGTCGGAGTGGGCGGCAAGCTGGTTCTGACGGAAGATTTCGGGGTTCTGCAACAATTGACGGAGATCCATGGGCATTGCCTCCTTATAGATAGGTAGGGGAGGGCGCCGGCGCGCCCCATCGCTTTCATTATAAAGAGCAGCGGCACAGGATGCAATCCGGATGGGGTCAGGATTCGGGAGAGGTCTGCCGGTCCTTTTCTCTCAATGCGGTCAGCCCCAGCACCAAAGCGGCCGGGAACGCCGCGGCCAAAAGAAAACCCATCTTCAGATCGCCCCCCGCCCGGTCGGCGGCAAACCCCACGGACAGCGGCCCCAGGATGCCCCCCAGATCGCCGGCCAGGGCCAGAAAGGCGAACATGGCGGTGCCGCCGGCGGGGCAGGCCCGGGCGGAAAGGCTGATGGTGCCCGGCCACATGATGCCCACGGAAAACCCGCACAACCCGCAGCCCGCCAGGCTCAGCACGGGCAGGGGGGACAGGGAGGCCAGCAGATAGCAGGCCACACACAGGGCGCCGCAGGCCAGCATCAGAGGCCGGAGACCCGCCTTGCCGCCCGCCTTTGCGGTGAGCACCCGGGCCAGCCCCATGAGAAGGGCGAAAAGGCAGGGCCCCGCCAGGTCGCCGATGGCCTTGGGCACCCCCGCCGCGGTTTCCGCGAAGGCAGAGGCCCATTGGGTCATGGCGTTTTCGGCGGCGCCGGAGCAGGCCATCAGCAGGCACAAAAGCCAGAACAGGGGCAGGCGAAGCAATCTTCGCACCCCCAGGCCGGCCCCGTTTTCCACCAACCGCCGGATGGGGCAGGTGAGAAAGTTGAAGGTGTTATAAAGAGGGATGAGCGCCCACAACAGGGTGAGGACGCGCCAGTTTTCCAGGCCGAACAGGGCAAAAAACAGCGTGGAGCCCAGCACCACCGCCACCATCCCCCAGCAGTAAAAGGAGTGCAGCAGGCTCATCCGGCTCGCTTTGTTTTCAAAGGGACAGGCCTCCACGATGGGGCTGACCAACACCTCGATCAGGCCGCTGCTCACCGCGTAGACCACCACCGCCAGCAGGATGCCCCAAAACGGGGCGGGCAGCATGTCCGGCAGGATCGTCAGCATCCCCAGCCCCGCGGCGGACAGGATGTGCGCCGTCACCACACAGGCGCGGTAGCCGACCCGGTCCACAAATCCCGTGGCGGCCAGATCCACCAGCAGCTGGGTCAGGAAAAACACGCTGGGGATGAGAGCGATCTGCCCCAGGGAAATGCGGTAGGTCTTTTGAAAGGTCAAAAAGAGAAGCGGCGCGAAGTTGGCGCAGATGGCCTGGGTCACATAGCCGAGACAGCAGGCCCGCAGGGTCTTGTTGTAGTTGGGCTGAACGGTCATGAAATCTCCCTCCCGATGGGCTGTACAGAATACGGCGCACGCCCGGCAGGGCGGCGCCGTATTGCATTATAACAGCAAAAGAAGGGGGCGATAAGGGAGAATCCCGCCAAAAAGCAGCACTATTTTCCCAAATTGCGAATCTGGCCCGGTGTGCAGCCATAGAGCTGGCGAAACTGGCGGCTGAAGTAGCTGGTGGAGTGGAACCCGCAGGCCAAACCGATCTCCTGCACGGTCAGGGAGGTGTCGTGCAGCATCCGGTGCGCGGTTTGAAGCCGATATCGGATCAGCGCGTTCACCGGCGAGCAATCCATGTATTCGGCAAAGCAGCGGGCCGCCTCGCTGCGGCTCACGCTGGCCGCCGCTGCGATGTCGGCAAAGGTGACGGGTTCCGGGTAATGGGCGTAGATGTAGGCCAGCATTTTCTGCACCCGCACCTGGGTGCGCAGCTGCACCCGGGTGGACTGGAACTTCGGCAATGCGTCAAAGTGATGAAACAGATATTCAAACAGCCGGTTCAGCCCCCGCTGCACCGTCAGTTCATAGCAGGCGGGCCGCTGCCGCAGGCGGTGAAAAATTTCGTCCAGAAGGCGGTGGACCTGGCCGCACCGGTCGTCCTGCCGCCGGAACACCACAAAGGGCAGGCAGCCGCACTCCGCAATGGGCGCGATGTACTTTTGGTGGATGGCGCTGGTCTCCGGGGCGATCAGGGCGCCGGAAAAAACCATGATGGGCATGGGGTCCGGCGCGTCGCCGGCGACCTGGCGCACGCCGTGCAGCAGATTGCTGTTTACAAACACACTGTCCCCCGCATGCAGCAGGATGTGCTCCCGCCCCACCTGGTAATCCAGCGTGCCGCTGGCAGCCCTTGCGATCTCAAAATAGGGGTGCCAGTGCAAGGGGCCTTCCCGATCGGGCAGTTCCGAGAGTTCATCTTCAAAAAAGGTGATCGGGAAAGCGTCTGTCTCATGGACGATCCGCTCACGCATATGCTGGTCTACAATGACGGGCACGGCCAATCTCCTCCTTGCAGCAAACCATTTTAGTGGGGATACCCCGCTACAGTATAACAGGAAAACGCGGTTTTTTCCATCCGACATCGTTTCCCGCGGACCCTTCATTTTGCGCGCAAAGTCTGGTACAATGAAAAAAGGCCGTGCCGCCGGCGCCAAAAAAGGAGGAGACCGTCATGCTGGCATACACCTATGTTGAAAGGGGCAGATTTGAACTGCTGCAAAAGCCCAAACCCGTTTTGCAGGATGCGCGGGACGCCATCGTGCGGGTGACGCTGGCCAGCATCTGCTCCAGCGACCTGCACATCAAGCACGGCAGCGTGCCCCGGGCGGTGCCGGGGATCACGGTGGGGCACGAGATGGTGGGCGTGGTGGAGCAGGTGGGCTCCGCCGTCGCCACCGTCAAGCCCGGCGACCGGGTGACGGTAAACGTGGAGACCTTCTGCGGCGAGTGCTTTTTCTGCCGCCGGGGCTGGGTGAACAACTGCACCGACCCGAACGGCGGCTGGGCCCTGGGCTGCCGCATCGACGGCGGCCAGGCGGAGTATGTGCGGGTTCCCTTCGCGGATCAGGGGCTGGATAAAATACCCGACGAGGTGAGCGACCGGCAGGCCCTCTTTGTGGGGGACATCCTGGCCACCGGTTACTGGGCGGCGCAGATCGCCGAGATCGGCCCGGAGGACACGGTGCTCATCCTGGGCGCGGGGCCCACCGGCCTGTGCACCCTGGCCTGCGTGCTGCTGCGCGCACCCCGGCGGGTGATCGTCTGCGACCTGGATGACAGCCGTCTTGCCTTCGTGCGCGCCCACTGGCCCGGAGTGCTCACCGCCCGGCCGGACCATCTGCGGGAATTTGTGCTGGCCCACAGCGACCACGGCGGCGCCGACGCGGTGCTGGAGGTGGCCGGCGGGCAGGACACCTTCCGCCTGGCCTGGCAGTGCGCCCGGCCCAACGCGGTGGTCACGGTGGTGGCCCTCTACGACGCGCCCCAGGTGCTGCCGCTGCCGGAGATGTACGGCAAGAACCTCATCTTCAAGACCGGCGGTGTGGACGGCTGCCACTGCGCCGACACCCTGGCCCTCATCCGGCAGGGAAAGCTGAACACCACCCCCCTCATCACCCACACCTATCCTTTAAGGAACATCGCCGCCGCCTACGACCTGTTCGAGCACAGGCGGGACGGCGTCATCAAGGTGGCCGTGACCATGGAGTGAGGCGGCCCGCCGCAAGAAAAGCAGACAGCGCCCCCGGATGCGGCGATCGCCGCGCCCGGGGGCGCTGTTCACAGCAAAAAACGGGAGCGCCGGCCAAAGCGCCAGAGGACGGCGCGCTCCGGCAGCCGGCGGTTCACACCCCGGTGAACACCTTGGCCAGGATCTTCCAGCCGGACTCGTCCTTCTTCAGCACATGAAAATCCACATAGTCGGCGCCAAAGTAGTTTTCCAGCGTGACGCGGATCACCGCCACGTCGTTCACCACGTCCAGCACGTCCACCCGGGCGCGGGAGTCGGTGGGGCCGGCCTGGGTGGCGCCGTCAAAGAGGGTCTGGATGGGGGCGCCGTTGATGGTGGCGCTGGCGTGGAAGGCGGGCTTCATCCCCTCGCCGTCCCCCCTGGCGCAGCCGTCCACATACAGCTGGGCCACCCGGAGGATCTCCTCGTAATCTTTCACCGTTGCGTTGCTCATTCTGCTTTCCTCCCTTTGTTCGATGGGTACCCGGCGGGCTTGCCGCCGGATGTTATTATCAATGATAATTCGAGTGAGCAGAAAAACAAGTACGCACATTTAAGTGTGATACTTACGATCTCGTTCGATACTAACTGAAAAGAAAGTGACAGGAGGGGCTGTGCTCCCCGCAAAAAACGGGCACCGGCAGGACCCCGGCGCCCGACCTGCATCAAAGCTGCTTTTGCGGCCGTTTTTGGAAGAACTTCGTGCTGTACCGTTTCAAAGCCGCCGGCACGTTCAGCCGGTTTCTTGCGGTCCAGCACGATCTGGCGGTTTGTCCGCGGTCAGCAGCCGGCCGGCGACCAACCGGGCCATGGGCAAATTCAAAAACGGCAGATGACCCGTGTTTTTATAGGGTCGCTGGAGGGGAAAACACAAATAGGCGGCCGCCCCGTTTACGGGGCGGCCGCCTATTTTTGTCAGTATGAGCGGGAACGGCTCAGGCCTTCCTGCCGGCGTTTTCGGCGGAGGGGAAGATGATCTTGTTCACAAAGAAGAACACCACCATCGAGATGCCGCCGTTCAGCACCGTGGTGCCGATGTTGTAGATGAAGTCCGGCACCAGCAGGCCTGCCACCGCCACCCAGATGCAGTTGATGGAGTTGACGATGCAGGTGATGATGCAGAAGGCCACCAGGTACCAGGCGATCTGGGGGCCCAGCTTGCCGTGGGAGCGGAACACAAAGTTGCGCTGGATGGGGAAGTTGACCACCTCGCCGATGACCATGGCCACCATGTAGGCGCAGAAGTAGGCAAGGCCGCCGTGGGCCTGGTCGTAGCCCAGGATGTTCCACTGGAAAGTCTCGCCGAAGAGGGTCAGCGGGATGCCCGGCCAGCCGAAGGCCGCGTCCCCCAGCCCCGCAAAGGCCGCGGGCAGAAACTGCAGCATCAGATACTTGAACACCGTGATCACGTTGCTGACGATGACGAACAGCCCGCCCTCACGCACCCATTTGGCGGCCGCCGGGTGTTTTGCGGCAAAATTGTTCCAAAAACTCATGATTCCTTCCTTCCTTTTCCGGCCGTTGATTTTCCACGCAAGGCACATGGCGGAAAGTTTGTTCTGCAAGACAGTATACAACATCTCCGGCCATCGCAGGAGCAAATTTCACAAACGGTCGTTTTTTCATCGCAAGCAGCAGATTGATTAAAAATAATCGTCTGAAATGCCCAAAAACTTGGCAAAAAGTTGTGCGTTCCCACAAGAGTTGCGGGAACAAAAACCAGGGCATCAGGGCGCCGCCGGCGGTTTCTCACGGTGGGGTGTCAGAACCTCGCCGGCTGACAAGGGGCACAGCAAAAAAATGCCCCCGGCCGAGCCGGGGGTCCTGACGACGCGCGTTGCACAGTCCGCGCCCCGCTCCGGGGCGGCGGGCTGTTTTTACACAGCGGCTTGCCGGCCGCGCCGCCGGATGACGGCGAAGGCCGCGAGGCAGATCAGCACCGACACCAGCGAGCCCGCCGCCGTGGCAAGGCCCATGGGGAACAGGGTGTCGGGGAACAGGGTGGAGGTGAGGTATACCCCGGGCACCCGCATCAGCGCGATGGCCAGGATGTTGTGCAGAAAGGAGAGTTCCGACCGGCCGCAGGCGCAGAAGTAACCGCTGAAGCTGAAGTGGATGCCGGCGAACACACAGTCCCAGATGTAGCCCCGCAGGTATTGGCCGCCCATCCGGATCACCTCCGCGCCGTCCGCCGCGCCGCGGTCGGTGAACAGCGCCACGATGGGTTCCGCCGAAAACTGGATGACGAAGGAGGCCGCCAGGCCGAACCCCGCCGCGATGGCGATGGCGTAGCCCAGGGTCCGCAGCGCCCGGTCGGGCTTGCCGGCGCCGATGTTCTGCGCCCCCAGCGCCGAGACGGAGGACAGCATGGACGAGGGCACCAGAAAGAGGAAGCTGATGATCTTCTCCACAATGCCCACCGCCGCCGCGTCGGTCAGGCCCCGCCGGTTGGCGATGATGGTGATGAGGATGAAGGCGATCTGGATGAGACCGTCCTGCAGGGCGATGGGCACGCCGATGGAAAGGATGCGGCCCATCACCGGCCGGGCGGGGCGGAAATCCTGCTTTTTCAGCGGGATGCTCCTGCGCCGGAGGATGACCGTCAGCGCGATGGCCACGCTGAGCGCCTGGGACAGGGTGGTGCCCAGCGCCGCGCCGGCAGGGCCGATGTCCAGCACCCCCATGAACAGGTAGTCCAGGGCGATGTTGGCCGCGCAGGCCACGGCGATGAAGTACATGGGGCTGCGGCTGTCGCCCATGCCGCGGAAGACGGAACTGATGATGTTGTAGGCGGTGATGAAGGGAACGCCCGCAAAACAGATGGACAGATAGGCGGCGGTGCCTTCCACCGCCTCGGCGGGGGTGGACATCACCGCCACGATGGGCCGCACCAGGGCCTGCAGCAGCGCCATGCAGACCACCGACACCCCCATGAACAGCACGGCGGTGTTGCCCGTGACCCGGGCGGCCAGGCGCCGGTCGCCGCCGCCCACCGCCTGCCCGATGCTCACGGTGGTGCCCATGGCCAGGCCCACGATCATCACCGTGAGCATGTGCATCACCTGGGAACCCACAGATACGGCGGTGATGTCCGCCACGCTGCCGAACTGGCCGATGATGAACAGGTCGGCCATGCCGTAAAGGGTCTGGAGAAAATAAGAGAGAAGGTAGGGCAGGGCAAACAGCGCCAGATTGCCGAATACGCTGCCGGTGGTCAGATTTTTTTCCATGGATGGGCTCCACCTCGTTGTGACATGGTTATATTTATAGATTAAACGCCACAATCGCCGCCGAGTCAAGATGTTTTCGCCCGCCGCGCCGGGGAACCGGGAAAAGACGGGCCCTGCACGGCGGGCGAAAAAGACCCGGGCCGGCGGCAGTTTTGCCGTCGGCCCGGAGTTGTTTTGGCGCAAGGGGCTGCCGCTTACCCCTGCGGGCCGTAGTCCCGGGGGCCGTAGATGGCGGTGCCGATGCGCACGATGGTGGCGCCCTCCCGGATGGCGGCCTCAAAATCGCCGCTCATGCCCATGGAGAGGGTGTCCGGCAGGGCGGTGGCGTAGTGCTGTTCCTGCAGGCGGGTCAGCAGCCGCCGCATCCCGGCAAAAAACGCCCGGGTCTCGTCGGGGGCGGCCCCGGCGGGCGGAATGGCCATCAGGCCCCGCAGCCGCAGGTGCGCCGCCGCCTCGGCGGCCTCCGCCAGCGCCCACAGCCCCTCGGGCGAAACGCCGCTCTTGCTGGCCTCCGCGCCGATGTTGACCTCGATCAGGATGTCCTGGGTCAGCCCCAGCCGGCCGGCGGCGGCGTCCACCTTGCGCAGCAGGTGTTCGCTGTCCACGCTCTCGATCATGGCGGCGCGGCCCACCACCTTGTTCACCTTGTTGGTCTGCAGATGGCCGATGAAGTGCCCCGGCTTGCCCAGGTACGCCCCGGCGTCGCTTTTCTCCACCAGTTCCTGCACATGGTTCTCGCCGAACAGGTCGATGTCCAGTCCGGCGCTCTCCCGCACCTCTTCCACCGTGCGGGTCTTGCAGGCGGCGCACAGCAGCACCTGGGCCGGGTCGCGGCCGGCGGCGCGGGCGGCCTGCGCCATGCGGGCGCGGATGCTGGCCACCGCCTGCGCCATCTGCTCCTTTGTCGCTTGAGTCGCCATTGAAAAAACCTCTTTCCCACTGCCCGAAGGGCGATTCACATCGTTTGATAGACCGCGCGCTCGCCGCCGATGTATTTGGGCCGGCAGCGGGCGCACAGAAAATGGGCCTTGCCGATGTGGTCAAAGGACAGGCGCACCGGCACGGCCACCCGCCGCAGATGCATCCCGATCAGGGTGCCGCCAATGTCCAGCCCCGCCCCGGCGCGGATCTCCTCCACCAGCACCGGGTCGGAAAAGGCCTGCCAGCAGTTGGTGGCCCAGCTGCCGCCGGCATGGGGCTGGGGCACGGCGTTGACCTCCTCATAGCCGTATTGGTCGGCCGCCGCCCGCTCCAGCACGATGGCCCGGTTCAAGTGCTCGCAGCACTGGGCGGCAAGCCACAGCCCCCGCGCCCGCACGGCGGGCAGCACGCCCTCCAGCACCGCCCGGGCCGCCTCCATGCTGCTGTCTTTTCCGATGTGGCCGCCCACGATCTCGCTGCTGGAGCAGCCCACCACAAAGATGTCGCCGGGTTTCAGGCCGGCCGCGTCCAGCAGCTCCTCCGTCGCCTGCCGCGCCTGGCGGGCGATCTCGCTCAACGTTTCCTGCTGCATGCAAATGCCCCCTTTTGGCAAATCGCGTTTCCCACAATATCCCTCCGGGCGGCCGCGGCCGCCCTCTCTTTCGGTGATTACAGCATAGCATCGGCGGCGGGGCGTGTCAAATCAGCGCCCCGCCGCGGCCGGCGCTTTGGGGCGTGTTCCCGTGGGTCACGGAGGGGGACATATGCCAAAAGGGCCTGCCACACCGGGTGACACCGCTGATTACTGGCAAAACGGATAAAAAACGGGAGTCAAAGTTGTACATTTTTTAACTTGTATTATAACGTCATATTATGTTATTATGGGCTCAGAAAATCTACCACAAGGGAAAGGTGAGGGTCATTGGCATGAAAGAACGTCAGAAATGTCTTGTGCTTCTCTCGAAGAACGTGTTCACGGCCACCGGCGAGGCGCCCTTCGACGGCTTTGTGGCGGTGGAGGGCAACCGCATCGCGGCGGTGGGGCCCCGGGCCGAAGCCGGCGAATGGGTGGACAAAGCCACGCAGGTGCTGGAACTGGGCGACCGCGTGGTGACGCCCGGCTTTGTGGACGTGCACACCTTCTTCACCGGCTGGGCGCTGCTGAGCCTGGGCGCGGATTTTTCCGGTGTGAAAACCGACGCGGAGGGCGTGGCCGCGCTGCGGGAGTATGAAAAGACGGCCCCCGCGGGCACGGCGCTGTTCGGGCACAGCTGGCAGCCGGACGGCTTTGAGGTGACCGACGAGGCCCTTTTGGACAAGACCTGGCCGGACAAACCGGTGGTGGTGTTCACCGCCGACCGGGGCACCTGCTGGATGAACCGGGCCGCCCGGGAGCGCTACGGCTTCGGGCCGGAAAAGTGCTACGCCGAGATGACCTGGAAGATGATCCGGGAATATCTCCAGCTGCCCGGCATGAAGGAAAAGTATAAGGAATATATGCAGATGCTCAACGCGCGGGGCGTCACCACCATCAAGGAGATGACCTTCGACACCTACTACGGCTTTGCCGACAAGATGGAGGAGCTGGAGCGGGAGGACGCGCTGACCGTGCGCGTCTCGATGATGAGCCAGCCGGTGGGCGAGGGCATCAACATCGAGCACGGCAAGGCCATGTGCCGGCGCTTCACCGGGCCCTTTGTGTCCTTCTCCGGCTACAACCGCATGACCGACCGCTCCATCCCGTCCTCCATGGCGGAACTCATCGAGCCCTACAAGTCCCATCCGGGCATGACCAACACCGTGCCGGTGGAGTGGGACCTCATCGAGCGGGAGACCCATCTGGCGGACGAAAACGGCTTCCGCTACTCCCTGCACTGCCAGGGCGACGGCGCCATCCGGCACACGGTGGCCCTGTTTGATTCCTGCCAGAAGGACGAAAACGGAAAACTCAAGCACCGCCATGCCATCACCGACCTGGAGTATTCCAATCCCGCCGACCTGGAAAAGTTCGGCGCGCTGGGCGGCATCGTGGAGGTGTATGCCCAGATTCAGTCGCTGGACAACAAGCAGGACGTGATGGACATGATCGCGGCCCAGCTGGGCGGCGACCGGGGCAGGAACTACTGGAACCGCCGCAAGATGTGGGATTCCGGCCTGGTGGTCTCCTGCGGCACCGACCTGCCTCTGCTCATCCCCAACATCCCCGAGGCCATCTATTGCGGTGTGGGCGGCCACTTTGCCGACGGCGGCACCTACAACGAGCAGAACATGCTCACGGTGCCCGAGATGCTCACCGCCTGGACCCGCAACGGCCAGTACAACTGCTTCAACGAGGACCGGCTGGGCACGCTGGAGGCCGGCAAGCTGGCGGACATCGCCGTGCTGGGCGCGGACGTGTTCACCCTGCCCAACGAACAGGTGAAGGACGTGAAGGTGGTGCTCACCATTTCGGACGGGCGCATCGTGTACGACGCGCTGCAATAAAACCGCATCTTCAACGCTGGTAAAAAGGAGGGCTTTATGGCATACATCAAACGGGAGCAACTCGCGGCCATCGGCATCCACTATGTCTACTACCCGCTGGACTACATGCTGGATTCCCAGGCCAAAGCCGGGTACAAGACCATTGAGCTGCTGGGCATGGCGCCTCATTACCTTATGGACGAGACCTGGTATCAGGACCCGGCGGAAGTTCGCAAAAAGGTGGAGGACCGGGGCATGACCATCGGCTGCTTCACCCCCGAGTGCGCGGTCTACTACTACACCATGAACGCCCCGGAGGGCGGCTTCCACGACCGCAGCATGGAGTACTTCAAGCGGGGCATCGAGGCGGCGGAGAAGATGGGCGCCAAAAAACTGCTGACCAACTGCATCGGCGCGCCCTTCGACGAGGAGTACGACCGGGCCTACGACCGGGCGGTGCGCAGCCTGCGGGAACTGTCCAAAACCGCCGCCGACCACGGCGTGACCATCGCGGTGGAGACGGTGCGCCCGGAGGAGAGCCGGGTGGTCATCACCCTGCCGGAACTGGTGCGGCTGCTGAAGGACGTGGACAGCCCCTGGGTGAAGGCCGGGCTGGACACGGTGGCCATGGGCGTGGCGGGCGAGACGCCCCGCCAGTGGTTCGAGACCCTGGGCAAGGACATCGTGCACACCCATTTCATCGACGGCCGGCCCTATGCGCACCTGGTGTGGGGCGACGGGCTGTATCCGCTGGAAAAGTACCTGAACGTGCTCAACGAGTTCGGCTATGAGGGCCTGCTGGGGCAGGAGATCACCGACGGGCGCTATTTTGACGACCCGGCGGCGGCCGACGCGCGCAACTTCCAGGCGTTTGAGCCGTTCTTTGAGAACTGAAAGGGGGAGATGAGATGGCGACGCCGAAACTCCGCCGCGAACAGGTGGCGGGCATGAACATCCACTATGTGAACTATTCGCTGGACTATTTTCTCGACGCGCAGCAGCGCATCGGCTTCAAGACCATCGAGTTGTGGTGCGCGGCTCCCCATGTGTGGCTGGACCACATGCGCTACTACGACGCGAAGGAGATCCGCCGCAAGATCGAGAGCCGCGGCCTGGCCGTGCATGTGCTCACCCCGGAAAACTGCACCTATCCCTACCAGTTTGCGGCCAAGGAGCCGGAGCACGTCCGCCGCTCCTTTGGCTACTTCTCCAACGGCATCCGCCTGGCGGCCGAGCTGGGCTGCGAGTACATGGAGGTGAACTCCGGCTGGGGCTACTGGAACGAGGACAAGCAAGAGGCCTGGAAGCGCAGCGCGGAGATGCTGCACCGCCTGGCCGAAGTGGCCCGTGAGAACAACGTCACCCTGGTGATGGAGTCCATCCGGCCGGAGGAGAGCCAGCTGGTGATCGACCTGCCCGCGGCGCAGCGGATGCTGCGGGAGGTGGACCACCCCAACCTCAAGGCGATGGTGGACACCTGCGCCATGGGCGTGGCGGGCGAGAGCCTGGAGGACTGGTTCGCGGCGCTGGGCCCCGACATCCGGCACATGCACTTCATCGACGGCACGCCCTACGGCCATCTGGTGTGGGGCGACGGCAACCACCATCTCGGCCGGTTCATCGAGACCCTCAACCGGCACGGCTACGAGGGGTACCTGGGCCAGGAGATCACCGACGGCCGGTACTTCATGGACCCCGCGGCGGCGGATCTGCGCAACATGAAAAACTTCGAGCGATACATCGAAGATTGAGTTTTTCAAATCATACCCACTGCAAAAGGAGACAAAGTCATGAAAGCAAGCGAAGTTATCAAAAAAATTCTGGCCGAGCACGGTGAGATCACCGAGGTGTACTGGGTGGCCTGCGGCGGCAGTTTGATCGACCTGTACCCCTCCCACTTCATGCTGACGGTGGAGAGCGCCAAGACCTCCTCCGGCTGGCACACCGCCAAGGAGTTCCTGGTGGCCACCCCCAAGAAGCTGGGCAAGCACAGCCTGGTGGTGATGTGCAGCCACTCCGGCAACACCAAGGAGGCGGTGGACTCCGCCATCCTGGCCCACGAGCGGGGCGCGGCGGTGGTCACCCTCACCGACAACGCCGGCTCCAAGGCGGACGACCCCCGCTTCATCACCTGGGTGTACCCCTGGGGCGACGGTGTGCCCACCGCCGAGGTGCCGCTGGGCATCTGCCCGATGCTGGTGGCCGAGCTGCTGCGCGCCCAGGAGGGCTTTGACAAGTACGACGCGCTGGTGAAGGGCATCGCCCAGATGGACGACATCATCGCCAAGGCCAAGGTGAAGGTGAACGCGGAACTGGGCGAAAAGTTCGCCGACCTGTGCGAGAAGAACAAGTTCTTCTACATCCTGGGTTCCGGCGCCAACTTCAGCCAGACCTACGGTTTCGCCATCTGCAGCCTGATGGAGATGCAGTGGCAGAACTGCTGCTACATCCACTCCGGCGAGTACTTCCACGGCCCCTTCGAGTGCACCGAGCCCGGCGTGTTCTACTTCCTGCAGATGGGCTCCTCCTCCGCCCGGGTGATGGACGAGCGGGCGCTGGCCTTCCTCAAGACCCACACCGATCAGCTGATGGTGCTGGACGCGCTGGAATACGGCATGGGCGAAGTGGACGAGGGCGTGCGCGCCTATCTGGAGCCGGCGCTGTTCTACGCCATGAACGTGGAACTGCGGGCCGCCCGGGGCAAGCGCTTTGACCACTCCCCCGAGATCCGCCGCTACATGGGCATCGAACAGTATTGATTTGAAAAGGAGCGAGAAACGATGGCATATCAGGTGAAAGTGCTGGGCTTCGGCGACAACGTCGTGGACAAATACGAGCACATCAAGACCATGTACCCCGGCGGCAACGCGGTGAACTTTGCCGTGTTTGCCAAAAAGCTGGGCGCGGAGCGCAGCGCCTACATGGGCATCTTCGGGTCGGACAAAGAGGCCGAGCACGTCATCGCCTCCCTGCAGGAGGAGGGCGTGGAGCTGGTGAAGTGCAAACAGGTCATCGGCGAGAACGGCGCGGCCCGGGTGACGGTGAACCCTGAAAACGGCGACCGCATCTTCCTGGGCTCCAACGAGGGCGGCATCCGCGGCGATATGCTCTACGCGCTGGACCGCTTCTCCCTGGAATATGTGAAGGGCTTCGACCTGGTGCACTCCGGCAACTACTGCTTCACCGAGCGGGAACTGCCCAAGATCAAGGCGGCGGGCGTGCCCATCAGCTTCGACTTCTCCGACGATTCCACCGACGAGTACTACGAGCGCATCGCCCCGCTGGTGGACTACGCCTTCATGTCCTGCAGCGACATCTCCAAGGAGGAGACCTATGAAAAGCTGAAGAAGGTGGCGGCCCTGGGCCCCAAATTCGTCTGCGCCTCCCGCGGGGACGAGGGCTGCATCGCCTACGACGGCAAGGAATTCTATGTGCAGGGCATCAAGCCCGTGGCCAATATGGTGGACACCATGGCCGCCGGCGACAGCCTGCTCACCGCCTTCCTGGTGAACTACCTGGCCCGCCAGAAGGAGGGCAAGGGCGGCCCGGAGGCCATCCGGGAGAGCCTGGACCTGGCGGCGGGCTTTGCCGCCAACACCTGCGGCCTGGCGGGCAGCTGGGGCCACGGCAAGGTCTACGAATAACTGAAAAAGCACCGGCTTGTTGTCAGCAAAGCGGGAGCGGCGCTGCCGCTCCCGCTTTGTGCGATCCATATGATCAAAAGGAGGAAGATCCGGATGGAAAAGACCCTGGCGGCCGTGGGCTTTTGCTGCGCGGACGTGTATGAAAAGCTGAACAAGTTCTACCCCACCGGCAACGGTGTGGACTGGGGCGTGCACCTGGCCCGCATGGGGGTGCCCGTGAGCGTGGTGAGCGTGGTGGGCACCGACAGCTACGGCGAGAAGATGAAGCAGGCGCTGGCGGCGGAGGGCATCGACATCTCCCATCTGCGCACCGAGCCCGGCGACACCTGCAAGATGATGATGGACCTGAAAAACGGCACCGACCGGGTGCACCTGGAGGAGATCGAAGGGGTCATGGCGGACTACGCCCTCACCGACGAGGAGTTCGAGTTCGTGGCGAAGCACACCATGCTGCACACCGACCTGTTCGGCAAGGTGCTGGACAAGCTGCCCGCCTGGAAGGCCCGGGGCGTGCAGGTGGTGATGGACTTTTCGGTGTTCAGCGAGGACCCGGAGTACCAGTGCGAAAAGCTGTTCCCCTATGTGGACTATGTGTTCCTCTCCTACGACGGCAAAAAGGACGAGCACATCAAGGAGTGGGTGAAGAAGATCCACTCCTACGGCCCCAAGCTGGTCACCGCCACCATGGGCGAACTGGGCAGCATCTGCTACGACGGCACCACCCTGTACGAGTACGGCATCGTGCCCACCACGGTGGTGAACACGGTGGGCGCGGGCGACAGCTACATCGCCGGCTTCACCTACGGCGTCCTGAACGGCTGGAGCGTGCCCGAGTGCATGAAGAAGGGCGCGGAAGTCTCCAGCGCGGTGGTGGCCCGGTTCGAGCCGTACTGAACAGCGAACGCCGCCCCGGCCCGAAGCGGCGGGGGCGGCGCGGCAAAGCACAACACAGGGCGGCGCAGCCCGCCGCCCGCAAAAGAAAGAGGGGAAACGACCGTGCTGATCGATATGCATATCCATCCCATTTTCTACGGGCCGATCTGCGGGGATGAAAAGGAAGTGGCCTTCCGGGGCGACACCTTCGGGGTGTGGAAGCAGGGACCCATGGAGTTTGACGAACTGTTCGCCGAGTGGGATATCTGCGGGCTGACCCAGGCGGCCCTGCTGCCGCTGGATGTGACCACAACGGCCGGCGGCTGGGTGGTGGACAACGACCAGGTGGAGGCCTTGTGCAAGCTGCATCCGGACAAGTTTTACGGCTTTGCCAGCGTGGACCCCCACCGGGAGGACGCGCTGGAGGTGTTGGAGCGGGCCTTTTGCCGCCAGGGGCTGCGGGGGCTCAAGCTGAACCCCTCCAAGCAGCGGTTCGACCCGTCGGACGAGCGGATGGAGCCCATCTATGCGCTGTGCGAGCGGGAGAACAAGCCCATCATCTTCCACGCAGGGCTCTCCTGGGAGCCAAACGCCCCGGCCCGCTACGCTCATCCCCTGGCCTTTGAGGAGGTGGCCATCCGCCACCCGGACCTGCGCATCTGCCTGGCCCACTTCGCCTGGCCCTGGGTGCGGGAGATGGTGATGCTGATGATCAAGTATCCCAACGTCTACACCGACACCGCCCTGCTCTATGTGGACTCCCCCGAGGAGCAGATGAAGGAACTGTTCACCAGGGACATGGGCCCCATGTGGTTCGAGCGGTGCTTCCCCAAGCAGGTGATGTTCGGCTCCAACGGGCCGCGCTTCCGCGCCTTCAAGCTCAAGCGGGCGCTGGACAAGGTGCCCATGCGGGAGTTTGCCCGGGAGAATCTCTATTGGAAAAACGCGCTGCGTTTTCTCAGCGGCGAGGAGGTGTGAGCCATGGTCGTGCTGAAAACCATCCGGCATCTGAGCCGGGATGTGGAGGAATACTTCAATATCACACAGCAGGTGCACGACATCGTGCGCCAGAGCGGCGTGAAGAACGGCCTGGTGGCCGTGATCACCGCCCACACCACCACCGGCATCCTGGTGAACGAGGCCCTGCCCTGCGTGGAGGCGGACATCTCCGAGATGCTGGAAAAGACGGTGCCGCTGGAAGCGCCCTACCTCCACGCCCACTTCCTGCCCACCTACGGCGCCACCAGCAACAACTCCCAGGGGCACCTGAAAAGCGTGCTCACCGGCAACCACTGCCTGTTCCCCGTCATCGACGGCGAGATCGTGTGCGGCGGCGCCCAGGACATCTATCTGGCGGAGTTCGACGGGCCCCAGCTGCGCAAGGTGTATGTGGAAGTGATGGGGGAGTGACCGCGGCACCCGCGGACGAAAGGATGGAAACGGTGGGGGAGAAGTGGCTCTTTTTCGACGTGGACGGAACGCTGGTCCCCTTCGGGGAAAACGCCGCCCCGTCCAAGCGCACGCTGGACGCCCTGGCCCGGGCCCGGGCGCGGGGGCACAAGGTGTTCCTGTGCACCGGGCGCACCCGCTGCGACATCGGCCCCGGGCTGCTCTGCTTTGACGTGGACGGCGTGATCTCCGGTGCGGGGGCCCGCATCGAGATGGGGGGCGTGTGCCTGCGGGCAAAGCCGCTGCCCCTGACCCTGCTGCGGCGCACCGCCGCGCAGATCCTGCGGCGGCACGTCTCCTGCATTCTGGAAGGCACCTACGGATTTTATTATGTGGGGGAGGGCGGCGAGCGGATGCCCTGGGATTTCCCGCGCATCCGCCGCGCGGGGGAGATCACCCGCGCCATGAGCGTGGAGAAGTTCACCGCCCACACCGTCAGCGAGGCGGAGTTCGCCCCGCTGGCCGCCTGGCTGGCCCCCTGGTACGACATCTATGCCCGCCCCGACGGCCGTTTTTTTGAGATGGTGCGCAAAGGGCAGGACAAGGCGGCGGCGATCCGATGGCTCTGCCAGCGGTTCGACGTGGACAAGGCGGATGTGTTCGCCTTCGGCGACAGCGCCAACGACCTGCCCATGCTGCGGGCCGCGGGCATGGGGGTGGTCATGGGCTCGGCGCCCCTTTCCGTGCGCCGGGAGGCGGCCCTTATAACCGGCGCCGTGGAGGAAGAGGGCGTGGCGACCGCCCTGGAGCGCCTGGGCCTGGCCTGAGCGGCGGGACATGCAGAAAAGGAGGAGCGCGGCATGAAAACGATTCTGTGCTTTGGAGATTCCAACACCTACGGCTATGTTCCCGGCACGGGCGAGCGCTATGACCGGCAGGTGCGCTGGCCCTTTCGCATGGGGCAGCTGCTGGGTGAGGAGTATGAAGTGGTGGCGGAGGGCCTTCCGGGCCGCACAACGGTGTTCACCGATTACATCGAGCCCTACCGCGCCGGCATCGAGCAGATCGTGCCGGCGGTGCAAAGCCATTCGCCGGACGCGCTGGTCATTATGCTGGGCGGCAACGACACCAAGGAGCGCTACCATGTGAGCGCCCGGGAGATCGGCTTCGGCATGGAGGAACTGCTGCTGCGCCTGCGCACGGCCTATCCTTTCTCTTCCGTGCCCGGGGTGGTGCTGGTCGCCCCCGCGCCGCTGCGCTGCGGGCCGGGGCCCGAGCTTTCCGCCGCGAGCGTGGAAAAATCCCGGCAGCTGGCCGCCATCTTCCGGGACGTGGCCGACCGCTTCGGCTGCGCCTTCCTGGACGCGGGCGAGTTCGCGGCCCTGGGGGCGGACGGCATCCACTTCACCCCGGAGGATCACGCCGAGATGGCCCGCCGGGCCGCCGCGGCGGTGCGGGCGCTGTTTGAATGACAAAAAAGCCTGTTCCGGCGCTCGCGCCGGAACAGGCTTTTTCTCAAGGCGGGATGCTCAGATGTTGAACACGAAACGGCTGCCCACGATGTACTGGCGGCCGATCACCAGCGGCCTGCCCTCGCCGTCCAGGAAATAGGCGTTCATGTAAAACATCGGGTCGCCGGTGATAATGTCCAGAAAGGACGCCTGCTCGGCGGAGGCGCGCACGATCTCCAGCGTGCAGGAGGTGGTGGATGTGGGCCGCCGGCCATAATGGCGCTCCAGATAATCAAACAGCGAGGCGTTGGTCAGATCCTCATAGGAGGTGAGCAGATCCTTGAAGGGCTCATAGGGGAAAAAGTTGTTCTCCAGCATGATGGGCTCGCCGTCGGCGGTGCGCACCCGCTGCAGATAGATCACATCCGCCCGGGCGGGCAGCCCCAGAAAGCGCACCTCGTCCGAGCGGGCGGGGCAGCGCAGAATGTTCACCACCTGGGAACCCGGCTCCATGCCGCAGGCGCGGCATGCCTCGGAAAACCCCATCACGTCCTTGTCCTGGGTGATCTTGCGCATCACCTTGGGCTGGCTGACATAGGTGCCCTTGCCCTGCTTTTTCACAAGATACCCCTCGCTGCACAGCTCCTCCACGGCGCGGCGCACCGTAATGCGGCTGACGTGGTACAGCTCCGACAACTCCGACTCGGAGGGGATCTTTTCGTCCGGGGCATATTTGCCCTCCGCCAGCGAGGCCTTGATGTCCTCCATCAACTGCTGGTACAGCGGGATGAGCGAATCCTCGTTCAACTGAAAATCCATGGTTCGGGTTCCTGCCTTTCACCCCGCGCCCCGGGCGGGGAAGTGAGATGTTTGTGTATTTTATTCTAACGTATTTTGCTGAATATTTCAAGGCGCAATTGTTCAGAACGACAAATTACCGCGGAGAACTTGAAAAAATCTGGTGAATTATGTTATAGATATGTTGTAATACATACTATAACGTCATATGATTGGGTATGGAGGGATGATTATGTCATTTTTGAAAGCCATGTTCGGAACGGAAAAGCCCATCATCGGCCTTCTGCACCTGAAGCCGCTGCCGGGGGACCCGTTCTACGCGCCGGGCGGCAGCCTGGACGATGTGGTCGAGTGCGCCCGGGCGGACCTGGAGGCCCTGCAAAACGGCGGGGTGGACGGTGTGCTGGTGACCAACGAATTGAGCCTGCCCTATGAGAAAAAGGTGTCCGGCGTCACGCTGGGGGCCATGGGCCTGGTGATCGGCGCGCTGCGCGGGCAGTTCCGCGTGCCCTTCGGGGTGGAGGCCATCTATGACGGCGACGCCACCATGGAGATCTGCGCCGCCACCGGGGCGGCCTTCACCCGCTGCCTGTTCACCGGCGCCTGGGCGGGCGACCTGGGCCTGGTGGACCGGGACGTGGCCAAAACGCTGCGGCTCAAATCCGCCCTGCGGCTGGACGAGTTGAAGCTGTTCTACTTTGTCACCAGCGAGGGCGAGGTGTACCTGAACGACCGCACCACGGCGGATATCGCCAAAAGCATGATCTTCAACTGCCGGCCGGACGCGCTGGTGGTGGGCGGCGCGGCGGCGGGCGTGGGGCCCGGCGGCGAACTGCTGGAGCAGGTGCGCGCCGCCGCCGGCAAGGTGCCGGTGGTGTGCGGCACCGGCTGCCGCAAGGAGACGGTGGCTCAGATCCTGCAAAACTGCGACGGCGCCTTTGTGGGCACCACCTTCAAGAAGGACGGCGTGTTTGAAAACCGTGTGGACGAAGCGCGGGTGCGGGAGTTTATGGACACGGTGAAAGCGATGCGGGGGGATGCATGATGAAATATTTTATGGGCATTGACGTGGGCACCAACGAGACCAAGGGGGTGCTGATCGACCAGAAGTGCGAGATCGTGGCCTTTGCCAGCTGCGGGCACGATCTGCTGAATCCCCGGCCCGGCTTTTTCGAACACGACGCGGAAAAAACCTGGTGGGGCGATTTCTGCCGGCTGTCCCGCCGGCTGCTGGAGGAGAGCGGCGTGGCTGCCGCCGACGTGGGCTGCGTGGGCCTCTCCGCCCTGGGGTGCGACTGCGTCCCCGTGGACGCCGAGGGCACGGCGCTGTGCAACGCCATCCTTTACGGGGTGGACAGCCGCAGCCACAAGGAGATCGAATGGCTCTACGACTACTACGGCCGGGAGGAGGCCGAGCGGCTGTATGGCCATGAACTGTGTTCCTCCGACATCGCGCCCAAGATCCTGTGGGTGAAGAACAACCTGCCGGAGGTGTACGCCAAAACGGCCAAGTTCCTCACCGGCTCCTCCTACCTCTGCGCCAAGCTGACGGGGGAGTACACCATCGACCGGTACCTGGCCGAGGACTTTATGCCCCTGTACGATTTGAAAAACGACACCGTGGACGAGGAGCACTGCGCCCTCTACTGCCGCCCCGACCAGCTGGCCCGGGTGATGAGCGCCACCGACATCGCCGGCCGGGTCACCGCGAAGGCGGCCGCCCAGACCGGCCTGGCCGAGGGCACGCCGGTGCTGGTGGGCACGGGGGACTCGGGGGCGGAGGCCATCTCCACCGGCGTGTTCCGCCCGGGCGACATCATGGTGCAGATGGGCTCCAGCTGCTACTTCGTCTATCTGACAGATCATCTGCTGAAGGAGCCCAGGCTGTGGCCGGGCACCTTCATCATCCCGGGGGTGTACGCCGTGTGCGCGGGCACCAACACCGCGGGCACCCTCACCAAGTGGATGCGCAACGAGTTTTACCGGGACGCCGTGGCCGCCGAGGCGGCGGGGGGCGAAAACGCCTACACCGCGATGGTGAAGGAGGCGCAGTCCATCCCCGCCGGCAGCGAGGGGCTGGTGTGCCTGCCCTATTTCGCGGGCGAGCGCACCCCGCTGAACGATCCCTTTGCCAAGGGCGTGTTCTTTGGCCTCTCGGTCAATCACACCCGGGCCCATATGGTCAAGGCCGGGCTGGAGGGCATCGCCTACACCATCGCGGCCCATCTGGACCTTTTGGAAAAGGAGCACGGCGAGCCGCTGCGCCGCATCATGGCGGTGGGCGGCGGCACCAAAAACCCCGTGTGGCTGCAGGCGGTGGCGGATGTGACGGGCCGCGAGATCTGCACCGCCAAGGTGACGGTGGGCGCGGCCTTCGGCGATGCCATCATGGCGGCGCTGGCCGGCGGGGCTTATTCCAGCTGGGACGAACTGGCCGGCGTGATCACCCCCGACAAGGTGATCCGTCCGGACATGCAGGCCCACGCGGTCTATGAGAAGCAGCGGGTGGTGTTCAATGAACTGTACACCCGCAACCGGGATCTGATGAAACGCCTGTGACAGGGCGGCAAACCAGGAGGCATAAAAATGGAACAGTGCGGATTGTGCCGCCAGCGCGAGGGCGTGCGGGAGGCGGGCGTATACATCGACGGCGAAAAGAAACAGGTGCCGGTTTGTGCACATTGCATCCATGACGCCATGCGCAAAAACCACTACGGCATCGGCTTCGGCGCGGGGCTGCAGCTGTGCTGGTTCGTGGTGGCGAGCAAAGGCCTGTTCAGCGTGGCGGGCGGTTTCGCCGCCCTGATCGCGCTCTATGGCCTGGCGCGCCTGCTGCTGGTGCTGGCAGGCCACCTGGCGCTTCGCCTGGGCAAGGGCGGGCCGGTGCCCGGGTGGGTCTGGAAGTATGCCATGGCCCAGGCCGTGACCGAGGACGCCCTGCGCGACGCGCTGGCCGAGCGCATCTGCAACGTGAAGGTGCAGACCCCCCGGGAATACGAGCGCACCCATCCGGCAAAATAACGGCGGCCCCGCCAGCTTGCAGAACCTGTAAATCCCCGGTCGCCCGCCGCGCAGAGCCCCGTCTGCGCGGCGGGCGACGCTCTGTATGCCCGGGCCGCGGTAAAAAGGCAAAATGCCTTTTTACAAATCGCCCAAAAATGAACAAAATATTTATAATAAATACAGAAAAACGGCCGATGGGCTTGACGGGACGGGCCGGAGGTCTTATTCTATATATAACGTTATAATACGACTCAAAACGTTGTATTATGGCCCCTGCGGGGGGAAACTTTTTAGGAGGGTATCGTATGCAGAAACAGAAGAAAAAATTTGAACTGCCCCATGTCTATACGATCGCATTCCTGCTGATTATCCTGTTCGCGATTCTGACGTGGATCGTCCCTTCCGGCCAGTTCGAGAGGACCGAGATGGAAACGGCGGCCGGCACCCGTGAGGTGGCCGTGGCAGGTACATACCAGGAAGTGCCCAAGGTGGACGCGGAGGGCAACGATCTGCGGCAGGGCCTGGCTGAGATCCTGATGGCTCCCACCCGCGGCATTCAGGGCGCCAGCGATGTTGTGGCGTTCGTTTTGCTGATCGGCGGCTCCTTTGCCATCCTCACCAAGACCAACGCGATCAACGCGGGCATGAGCCGCGTGATCAAGAAGCTGAAGGGCAAGGACATCCTGCTCATCCCTGTGGTGATGATCCTGTTCAGCATCGGCGGCACCTCCTTTGGCATGTCGGAGGAAGCGCTTCCGTTCTACGCCATCTTCCTGCCCATCATCATGAGCCTGGGCTACGATTCCATGACGGCCTTCATGGTGTGCTTCCTCGGGCCTCAGATGGGCTACATCGGCTCCACCGTGAACCCCTTCAACGTGCTGATCGCCCAGGGCGTTGCGGGCATCCAGGGCAACCCCCAGCTGTGGTTCCGCTTCATCCAGTACGCGGTGTTCACCCTCATCGGCATCGTCTGGGTCATGATGTACGCCCGCAAGGTGAAGAAGAATCCCCAGGGCTCCATCACCTACAAGGACGATTTCGCAAAGCGTGAAGAGTTTGCCGTGGAAGGCATAAATGCGGATATGCCCTTCACCCTGCGGCAGAAGCTGGTGCTCATCGTGTTCGCCGTGGGCATGGGCATCATCGTTTGGGGCCTGGTCACAAGAGGCTGGTACATGGACGAGATCAGCATGGTCTTCCTGGCCATCGGCCTGTTGTCCGGCATCGTGGGCGGCCTCGGCGAGAAGGAGATGGCCGAGGAATTCGTCAAGGGCATGGCGGACTTTGTCTATGCTGCCGTGATCATCGGCATCGCCCGCGGCATCCTGGTGGTGGCCGAAGGCGGCCTGATCATCGACACCATCCTGAACAGCCTGGCCAACTTGCTGGCCGGTGTGCCCACCGCGGTGTTCACCACCATGATGTACTTCGCCCAGGCGTTCCTGAGCATCCTGGTGCCGTCCTCCTCCGGTCTGGCCGCCCTGACCATGCCGGTCATGGCGCCGCTCACCGACCTGATGGGCGTGAACACCGAGGCGTCGGTCACCGCGCTGTGCATCGCCAACCAGACCATGAACACCATCAGCCCCACCGCCGGCATGACGGTCGCCGGCCTTGCCGTGTGCAAGATCAGCTTCCCCCAGTGGTGGAAGACCTGCTGGAAGTTCATGATCGTGGTGGTGGTCGTGGGCGTCGTGTTCACCGCCATCTCCGGTATGCTGCCGGCTTGACGCGTCTTTCATCTGACAGCAAGAACGGCCCCGGGCGCTGCTGCGCCCGGGGCCGCTTTGTGTGTGAATGCCGCGCCGGCCTGAACGGCCAGCGTGGAGAGAACGCTTGGAAGGACGCAGCTTTGCGGGAGGTGCATGGGCGGCGGAACGGCTGAGTTCGGGGCCGTGTCTCAGACCGTTCGCCTGCGGCCGGATCATTAAAAATACCTCCCCGAGAAATGAGCCCTGATGGGATAGTTCCGTGCACAAGGAGAAAATAATGCGTCAAATTGCATAAATTATTTCTCCAAGCAATGTAGAATTAGACAAAAATCAATAAAAGTCTTGACAAGCAGGCTGTTTCACAATAAGCTAAAAGGGAAGGGTGTAAACACGAGTGTATGCGGCGGGACGGCGGCGAGGGATGAATTGATTTTGAACGTCTTCCCGCGTGCAGCTCCTTGGGTTTGCATGAAACAGACCGAATACAAATAGGAGGAAACAGAAATGAAAAAGATGCTTGCTTTGGCCATGGCATTTGTCATGTCGCTGTCCTTGGCGGCCTGCGGCAGCACGCCCGCCAGCACGCCCGCTCCCTCCGAGCCGGCGTCCGCGGCTTCCGCCGAGGGCACGGAAAACAAGGATCCTGTCAACCTGCGCTTCTACAACTACGCCCTTTCCGAGACCGCGAAGGCGGAATGGTGGGAGGAGACCATCGCCAACTTTGAGGCGGAATACGACTGGATCACCGTTGAGCCGATCTCTGTGGACTACAACAGCATGGTGACTACCCTCACCAACGACCTGGCCTCCGGCCTGACCGCCGACATGATCTACGGCGAGATCACCTGGGTGCCCGCTCTTGCGGACGCCGGGTTCATCGACAAGCCGGAAAATGTGCTCAGCCCCGAATTTTATGCCGGCTACAATCAGGATGTGCTGTCCGCCTTCCAGTACAACGACGGCATCTACGGCGTGCCCCACTACATGACCAACTGGCTGATCTTTGTCAATAAGGACCTGATCGAGGCGGCGGGCCTGAGCATGGACCAGTTCCCCACCACCGAAGCCGACCTGAAGACCTGGATCGAGACGCTGGCGGAGTATTATAAGGGCACCGACGTGTCCACCATCTTCGGCATGACCACTGCGGAAGTGGCCGCCACCGGCATGGCGCTGAACGGGATGTACACCGCCTTCGGCGGCACACTGTTCAACGACGACGGCACCCTGGCCGACTTGAACGAGGCCACCAACAAGACCGCGATGAGCGAGATGCTGGATTTCTGCAAATACCTCATCGGCAACGGCTACACGCAGGAGAACCTGAAGCTGAAAGATTACCGCGCTTCCTTTGGCGCCGGCAATGTGTGTATGTACGTTGACCAGTCCTGGGGCTATGCCCAGATCGGCGAAGTGGACGCCAACGCTGCCAACTTCACCGTGACCGCTCCGCTGCCCACCCAGCTGGGCACCAACGGCAAGGGCCTGTCGCTGGTTTCCGCCCACTCCTTCCTGTTCGGCGCCGGCCTGGAGGACTCCCACAAGGAGGCCATCGACCTGTTCATCCAGTACTGCACCAGCAACGAAGTGATGGAGGGATATCTGAACAACATCGGCCTTGCGTTCCCCGCCCATGAGAATATGGCGGACTGCAAGATCTCTCCCATTCTGGAAGGCGCTGCAAAGGGCGTGAACAACACGGTGTACCAGCCCATGCCCGCCGCTCTGGCCAGCGTCCAGACCGAGATGGCCACCGCCGCCCTGAACTACACCGTCAACGGGATGTCGCTGGACGACACGATCGCCGATTTCATCACGCAGGCAGAGTACTATATGAACCAGTAATTTGCCCGACACGCGTATACGTGGGGGGTGGGTGACGTCACCCACCCCTTTTTTGGAACACAAGGAGTGGAAACTGTATGCAAACCGTGAAAAATGACGTCGTGACGGGAGCGCAAAAGTCTTTTTCGCTGCTTAAGACCCGGCGGCAAAAGGACGCCGCATTCTCTTTGCTGCTGCTGACGCCCGCGATCATCTGCTGCGTCGTCTTTATCCTGTTTCCCATCATCGATTCGGTAAAAATGAGTTTTACCACCTACAAGATCGCGAACCTTACCCAAAACATTCCGGGCGAGTGGAACAATTTCGCGAACTACACCCGCCTGTGGTCTTCGGGGAAGCTGCAGGATTCCATTAAAGTGACGCTGCTGTTTGTGGTTGTAACGGTCGCGCTGAGTTTTGTGATCAGTATGACGCTGGCACTGATGCTCAACAGCAAGATCCGGGGCGCGCGTTTGCTGCGCAGTATCATGATGATCCCGTGGGTGATCCCCACCGTCATTTCCGGTTTGCTGTGGGCCTGGATCTACGCAAACCCCTACGGCCTGCTTCAGTATGTGATCGGCGTTCTTACGGGCGGGCAAGTGACCGGGTTCGGCATCCTGAACAATCAGGAGACCGCGATCTGGGGCGTGATCATCGTTGCGCTGTGGAAGCAGATCCCGCTCATCACCCTGCTTTTGCTGGCGGGGATGCAGAATGTTCCGGAGGATATTCTGGAGGCGGCTAAACTGGACGGCGCCAACTACCTCCAATGCCTGTTCAAAATCATTTTTCCTTTTATGCGCAGCGTGATCGCGGTGACGGTCTCCCTGTCCATCATCGACAACTTCAAGCAGTATCCCCTGTTTGCCACGCTGACCAACGGCGGCCCGGCGTCCGCCACAACAACGCTGGCAGTGCTTTCCTACGATGAGGCGTTTGTCAACTACAACTACGGTTCCGGCGCGGCGGTGACTACCGTATGGCTGCTGCTGATGGTTGTTGTTGTGTTCCTGTTCAACGCCGTCTTCCACAAAAAGGGCGATTGAAGGGGGATGTGAGCAATGAATCCGAAATTGAAACGCACTACACTGCGGTTTGGCGGCAGCGCACTGAAATACCTGGCGATCATCGCGATCTTTTTCTTCCTGCTGTTCCCGGTTTATTGGATGCTCGTCACGTCGTTGAAGACAAACGCGGAATCCTACCGCGCGATCCCGACTTTCTGGCCGGAGGCTGTCAACTTTGACGGCTACGTTTCCCTCATCAAGGATGGCAAGTTCCTGACTTACTACAAGAACAACATCATTGTCTCCGCGATGTCGGCGGTCTTCATCTGCTTTGTGTCGCTCTTTGCGGGATACGCGCTGAGCCGCTTCCACTTCAAGTGGAATATCCTCCTGTTCGCGACCTTCTCCTTCACTCAGATGATGCCCGTGATCAGCCGTCTGATCTCCCTGTATACCATTCTGCGCAAGATCAACCTGACCGACACCCGGATCGGCCTGGTGCTGGCCATCAGCGCGACGCAGATACCCTTTGCGGTGTCACTGATGGCATCCTTCTTTGACGGCATACCACGAGAACTGGAGGAGTCCGCCTCGGTGGATGGCTGCGGGCGGTTCAGAACACTGTTCAGCATCATCATGCCCCTGGTGGTACCGGGACTGCTGGCCGTGGGCGTTTACAGCTTCCTGCAGACCTGGGACGACTATCTCCACGCGATCACTCTGATCCGCTCGGCGGACCTGTGGACGCTGTCTCAGGGCCTGAAACTGACCTATCTGGGCGAAGTCAGCGACTGGCAGCTGATCAACGCGGCCTCTACGCTGGGTGCGATCCCCATGGTCTTTGTGTTCTTCTTCTTCCAGAAATACATGATCAAGGGCCTCGTTTCCGGCGCTGTCAAGGGGTGAGCGCACGACTGGTTTTTGAGTTGGGCGGCGCATAAACGCCGTGCTGCCGGCTGCCGCAGAACAAGATTCTGCGGCAGCCTTTTTATGATTTTATGAGAGGAGAGATCGCCATGAAGCAGAACATCCTGCTGTATTTCACCGATCAGCAGCGAGCGGATACCTGCGGCTGTTACGGGCAGAGCCTTCCGCTGACGCCGCACCTGGACGGGCTGGCCCGGGAGGGGACGATGTTCGAGCACGCCTTCACGGCCCAGCCGGTGTGCGGGCCTTGCCGTGCCCTGTTTCAAAGCGGAAAATGGCCCACCGAAACCGGTTGTTTCCGCAACAAGATCATGCTTCCCACCCGGGTGAAACCATTGGGCGAATACATGGAGGAGGCGGGATATGAGACCGCCTACATCGGCAAATGGCACCTGGCCAGCGAGGGGGAGATCGGCAAGCCGTCGGTGATCGACCATTCCCGCACGGCCGTTCCCAGAGAACTGCGGGGCGGCTACACCGGCTTCTGGCGGGTGTCGGACGTGCTGGAATTCACCAGCCACGGCTACGACGGCTATGTCTTTGACGAGAACGACCGCCGCATCGATTTCAAGGGCTACCGGGCGGATTGCATCACCGACATGGCCCTGGAGTTCTTCGATCAGTACGACGGCAAAAAGCCGTTTTTCATGACGGTCTCTCACATCGAGCCCCATCATCAGAACGACCGCGGGCATTACGAAGGCCCGATCGGGTCCAAAGAGAAATATAAAGACTACCAGCCGCCGAAGGACCTGGAAGCTCTTGGGGGCGACTACCGGGAGGAATACCCGGACTACCTGGGGCAGGTGGCTTCGCTGGACGAAAATCTGGGCAGGATGATCGCGCGGCTCAAGAAGGAGGGACTGTATGAGAATACCGTCATCCTCTTTGTTTCCGACCACGGCAGCCACTTCAAGACCCGCAACCGGGACAAGCATCTGAACGGTGCGGACGACTACAAGCGCTCCATGCACGACGCCTGCCTGCGCGTCCCCTTTGTGATCGCCGGCGGGCCGTTCAGGGGCAAAGGCTGCTTCAAAGACATCGTCAGCACCGCCAGCCTGCCCAAGACCATACTGGGTCTGGCGGGCGTGCGGGTGGGCGACGCTATGATCGGCGAAGACCTGGCGGACGTGGTGCAGGGTAAGTGCCCCCACCGGCGCAACGAGGCCTTCGCGCAGATCTCGGAGAGCCGTGTGGGCCGGGCGATCCGCACGCCGGACTATGCCTATTCCGTCTACGCGCCGGGGCTGAACGGCTGCGAAGCGGCGGACTCGCCGGTCTATGCGGACGATTTTTTGTACGATCTGAAACAGGACCCCTACGAGCTGAACAACCTGATCGACGATCCGGCCTATGCCGAGGTGAAACAGCAGCTGCGCCTGAAGCTTTTGACGTGGATCCAGGAGGCGGAAGGGAAGAGCCCCGTCATTACGGACGATTGAATGGCCACCCGGTGCGCGACGACGCACAAGGACCGCCGCCCCGGCCGGGGCGGCGGTCCTTGTGTTCTGAAAATTTGCGGCGCCGGTCTGCAAAGAGCTCTTCCGGTCGGGTCGATGGTGCCCGGCCCCCGGAACACGGGCGCGGAAGCGCTCATCCTTTGATGCCGGCGGAGGCCACGCCCTTCACAATGTATTTTTGGAAGATGATGAAAACGATGATGATGGGAAAGGCAAGCAGGGCGCCCGCGGCCATTGTAAGGCCCATGCCGGTGAGATACTGGGAACGGAATACCGGCAGACCAACGGGGATCGTCACAAGATCCGGCTCGGTGATGGAGATGAACGGCCACAAAAAGTCGTTCCAGCTTTGCATGAAGATCAGAATGGCCAGGGAGGACAGCGCCGATTTGGAAAGAGGAGCCGCGATGCCGAAGCATATCCGCAGCCAGCCGCACCCGTCGATCTTCGCCGCCTCGAAGAGGGCGGAGGGCAGACCGTCGAAGAAGCTTTTCAGAATGATGACGGCAAAGGGGGTGGCAATGGCGGGAACGATCAGCGAGAAGCGGGTGTTCAGCAGCCCGATGCTCTGAAACTGGGTGTAAAGCGGAATGAGCGTCGCCTCACGGGGGATCATCATGCCGATCATCACCAGAAGAAAGACAGCGGTTTTTCCGGCAAAGCGGATCTGTGAGAAGGCAAAGGCCGCGAGCGTGCAGATCAAAAGCACACAGACGGTGGTGATCGTGGCAATGATCGTGCTGTTCAAGATCCAGCGGAAAACGTCCGCCTGCGGATGATGCAGCACCGCTTCGATGTTCTCCATCGTGAACGGGGGCACAAACCAATTGCGGATCTTTGTCGTGTCGACGCTTTCCGGCTTGAAAGTTACCACCGCCATCCACACGATCGGGATAAGCCACAGCAGGCACAGACCATACGCTGCCGCGTTGACAAACAATTTGGGGAGGAACCCCGTCTTTTTTTGCATCCTGTTACGCCTCCTGCCGATTCATGATCTTGAGCTGGACGATGGATACGGATAGAATGACGAGCAAAAGTACAAAGGACGCGGCGGAGGCCTGACCGATTTGGAAGGTCGTGAAACCGGTCTCGTACACATACTGCAACAGCGTGCGGCTCGCGCCCGCCGGGCCGCCGCTCGTGATCAGGAAGACCTGGCCGAAGATCTTGAAGGATGCGATCGCCTGCAAAAACAGCACCAGCAGGTGAGTGCGCTTGAGGCAAGGGATGGTGATCCGCATGATCCGCTGCAGACCGGTGGCGCCGTCGATGGCCGCCGCTTCGTACTGCTCGGCGGGGATCTCCTGAAGACCCGCCAGATAAATCAGCATATAGTATCCGGTGTTCCACCAGAAAGTCACCATCACGATGGAGGGCCAGACCAGGGCCTCGCTGGTCAGCCAGAAAATCTCCTGCTTGATCCCGATCGCGTGCAGGCCCGCGTTCAGGAGGCCGGTGTAGGGCTGGAGAAGGTTCAGCCAGATCACAGCCGTAATGGAGACGGCCAGGATGTTCGGCAGGAAAAAGGTGGAACGCACAAAGGTGCGGCCCAGCAGCAGCTTGCTGTCCACGATGAGGGCCAGGACCAGCGCGCCCAACATGAAGATCGGCGTCGAGATCAGCACATACAGAAGGGTGTTGGTGAGCGCTTTCCAGAAAACGGGATCGCGAAACAGGCGGAGGTAGTTGTCAAATCCAATGAAAACCTTTGCGCCGGTGATGTTCCACTTGAAAAAACTGATGATGAACCCCTGGATCATCGGGTAAAGACTGAATACCGCATAGACCGCGAGAAACGGAAGGAGAAAGGCATAGCCGGCGAAGGTGTCCCGCGGCGCGGAGCGGCGCGTTCGGGTGGGGGAGGTGTGAAGCATGATATCGCCCTCTTTCAAAAAGCGGGAGCAACATACGATGAGATGTTGCTCCCGCCCAAGATTGTTTAGTTGCAGATCAGAGATTCGGCAGAAGCTGGTTCAGATTATCGCGAACCTGTGCGACGGCTTCCTCGGGAGTGATGGTGCCGAGCATCCCTTTCTGGATCGGATCGGTGACTTCGGCGATCTGGTGCAGATTGGCGTTGGGGATGGTGTAGATCGGGACCGCCACGTCCAGCGTGGATTCATAGTACTTGGGCCAGGGCATATTGGCAAATTCCTCGGTCTGCGTAGAGGGCACATAGGCGGGCAGATGACCGGCCTCGGCCCATTTGTAGTTGTTGTCGCCCCACCATTTGATGAATTCCAGGATGGCTTTGGTCTTGGCGTCGCTCATGTCGTTTTTCTGGGGGATGATAAAAGCGTGGTTCGTGGTCACAAGAGCGTTCTTGACCCCCAGCTGAGGGAAGGTGGTCACGCCAAAATCGTCGCCCAGCGCGTCCGCGGCGGCAGAGACGTTCCAGGAGCCGTCGATGTAGAACGGGACCTGGCCGGCTTTGAACATATCCAGATCGGCCGGGGGAGTCAGGTTCTCCAGAACATAGTCCGCGTAGATCTTCTGATACTTGGTCAGCGCTTCAACGGCCAGCGCCTCGTCAAAGTTGACGGTGCGGGTCTCAAGGTCTACAAAATCGTGTCCGCCAAGCTGCTCGTACATGGTCAGCCAGCCGAGCACCAGCTGAGGAGGACGCATGGTCAGCGCCAGGGGATCGGCGATCCCGGTCTTGTCGGCGGCGGTCTGGAGCATGGACATGAAGTTGTCATAGCCGGGCTCCAGCTTCAGGGAACCGTCCTCGTTCAGAAGGCCGGTGTCCGCCAGCAAGCGCTTGTTGTACATCAGGACCCGGATCAGATTGTCGCAGGGAACAGCGTAGTACTCTCCATCCACCTCGGCGGCCTGCATCGCTGCGGGGGTGTAGCCGCCAAAATCAATGTCCACGCCAAGGCGCTCGGCCTCGCTGCTGATGGGCACCAGCATACCGTCCGCCTGCAGTCCCGTGACGAAACCGCCGATGTAGGAAATGGCGAAATCGGGGCCCTCTCCGCTCATCATGCCGGTTTTCAGCTTGGTCGCGAACTGGGTGAAATCCTGCTGCTGGAAGTCGATGTGGACATTCGGATGGGTGCTGTTGTATTCCTCAAAGATCTTGCTGGCAACGGTCACGTCGCCGCCGTCCCACATGGTCCAGAAGACCAGTTCGATGGGTTCTTCCGACGACTGCCCGGAGGAGTTTGCGGCGGAAGGTTCGGATGCGGAGGGGGTGTTCGCCCCGCAACCGCTCAGGATGCCGGCGGAGAGAGCCAGCGAGAGCAACACAGCGATAAGTCTCTTTTTCATGGTGATTCTTGGATCCTCCTTCTTGTGCAAAAATTTTTGGCGTGATAAAATAGAGAAAACGAAGTTTGTAAAATACGGTCTGTACACTCGTGTGTTCAAACAGCGCCATTTGCGTGCCGGCTGCAAACGATCCGTGTTTTGTTACTCACAGCATACCACGCCGCCTTCCCTGTGGGCAATAGGCGGTTTCTGCTCTCAAAGAAGGCTTTTTTACGCCGCTGCGCGCGGGTGCAAATTCTGCAAATAGAGCACAAATTCTGCATAGGGGGAATGGAACGTGGCGGATACGTCCAAGCGCACAAGGTATTTCCTTCGCTATCTGGCGGCGTTTTGTGTGCCGGTGCTGTGCATCACAACGCTGCTTCTCTTTTTCGATTACCGCAATCAGATCTCGGCAACGCAGTCCAGAGGCATCGGGCAGCTGCAGCAGATGGCGGCCAACATAGATTATCTTGAGACCAAGATCCATTCCACGACGCTTCATATGTCCGGAAACGATCGCCTCACAAGTCTGGACACCACCTCATTTGACCCCGCAACGTACACATCGAACCGCATCTTTGGCCTCCTTCACTCCTACGAAAACAATCTCCCGAGCGGCGTGACGATGCTGTACTATCTCCGCGGGGGACAGTACATCTACTCAAACGAAAAGTTTTTCAGCTACAACGATTTCATCGCGAGCTCCGACTATGAGGCCGCGCTCGGACGGGCCGATCTTTACCTGATGCTGAACAGCGTTCAGGAAAAAACGCTGATCGGGCTTGACTCCTATGATGGGTCGGAAGCGTACTGCACGGCCCTGTACTGTCCCATCCCCGAGATCGACGACGCGCCCGAAGCCACGGTGTGCTTTCTGCTTCGCGACGCCTTTTTTCAGGATGTTGCGGAGCAGTATTTTCCGCGGATGGAGGCCTGCGCGGTGGTGACGGACGGGCACCAGCTCGTTTTCAACGGCGCCGCGTCCCTCTACACAGCGGAACAGGCGGTGGAACTGCTGGAAAAGAACCCCGGCAGCGGTGTGATGCGCCTTGCCGTTTCGGAAAAGCCGTTCATCTTTTTGAGAGAAAGATCCGCAAATTCGGACTACAACTACGGCGTCCTGATCCCGGAAGAGATCTTCTTCCAAAACACGGAGCAGAAATTTGGATTGCTCAGCCTGCTGGTGTGTGTGATGCTTCTTTTCAGCATTGCGGCGGCGATGTTTCTGGCATACTCCCACTACATCAGCGTATACCGTGCCAACGAGAGGATCGACTCGGTATCGGAGGAACTGGGGGCCCGCAATCAGCTGATCCGGGAAATGGTGCTGCGAAGGCTCGTGAAAGGGACCATAGAAAACGACGATGAGGCCGTGCTGGCATACAATCTTCGGTGCGCGGGGCTGGATTTTGCCCACCCCTATTTTGCCGTTTTTGTCTGCGACTGGAAGGATCTGACGCTCAGTGAAGACGCGATCACCAATGCGATCGGAGCGCTCAACCGGCTGCGAAACGATTGCGTGGCGATGTATCCCGCCCAGATCCCGGAGGACGACCGCCTCGCGGTGATCCTGAATTTCAGGCAGGCGGAGCAGGATCAGAACGCGATCGCCGCCGAGATCTGCGCGGCCTTGAAGGAGCAGGGGATCGCCGGCTACGCCGCCGGGATGGGGCTTGTGTACGGATCGCCCTTTCAGATCGACGATTCCTATGTGGAGGCGCTTGTGGCCATCAGCGAGGCCATGCCGCTGCTGCCTTGCGGAGCGCATATCTTCTCCACGGCGGAAAAGCTGGATGAGCAGTCGTACCAGTATCCGTATGCGGAATATGCGCTGATCGAACAGAGCATACGCAATGGAAATTCGGGTGTGGCCGTCGATGCGATCAGGCACGTGGTGGAGCGCATCGACAAGATCGGCGCGTCGCCGCTGATCCGCAAGTGCCTGCACTTTGATCTGATCAATATGATCATCAAGGTCGCGGCTACCAGCCGGCATCCCCTCTCCAACGCGGAGATCGCACAGCTTTCCAGCTGGGAGTCGAAGGACGCGCTGACCCAGCAGCTCGAGGGGATCCTCCGGCGGCTGGCGGAGCAGGCCAAAAGCGAGAACGCCGAGTCTCAGAAGAGCGCAAAATTTGCGTTGATCGACTATGTACAGACGAATTTCCGGGACAACGCGCTGACGCTGGAGACCCTGGCGACCCACTTCAACCTTTCCTATACCTATGTCAGCAAGGTATTTAAGGAGGAGACGGGGCACACCTTTTTATCGTATCTCACCCAACTGCGTTTCCAGTATATCAAAAAACAGCTGGAATCAACGGACACGCCGATCAAAGAGATTGCAGCGGCTGCGGGCTACAACGACCTGACAAACTTCATGCGCAAATTCAAAAACGCGGAGGGGATCACGCCCGGGCAGTATCGCACCGGTCATCAGGCATAAAAAGGGAACTCCCGGAGCCCTGGGGCTCCGGGAGTTCCCTTTTTGGCAATAATGGCGGGTCAAAGTTCCACTACGGGAATGTTCAACAGCTTGGCGATGGCGATCATCTTGTCGGCCACATCCTGCCACACAACACTGTAATGGTGGCTCATACCGCTGTCGGCGATCTCCTGCACCAGCTGCAGCACGGGGGTCTTGATCTTGACGTTCACCATCGAGCCGCGGGTGTTGCGCACCGTGGGGATCGCTTCGCCCCGCAGCAGGAACAGGCGATACTGCCCGTCGATGTTGGTGAAGCGGGCGGCTGTCACAGGCCCGGGCTTCAAAGCGCACCAGAAGGAGGTGCCCTGATTGACCAGCGGGTGATTGCACATGGTGACGCCGTCGGAGGTATCGTGCAGGCTGGGCGCGGCGTTGCCGCAGTGCCAGAATGTGACGGTGTTCTCTTTCTCGTCGATGTTGATGAGATCGGTCACAAACGTGGGCTTGCCGCTGAGCATATTCTGCACAATGGCTGCCAGGCCTGCGTCCACATCGCCCTCGCAGGAGATGCCGATGCCCTCGTCCGCCAGGCGGCCCAGCACCGCGCAGGGGGCGGAGTGAAGGTTGCCCATTTCCGGCCAGCATTTCATGGCGGAATAATCATACCCGCGGGCAGGCGCCAGCTGTTTCAGGGCGAGATAAAGGCGCGCGTGGTTTTCCAGATGCCCGTCGGGCAGGGCGCTGATATCCCATGTACCGCTGATGCGGGCCATCTCCGCCTCCACTTCGCTCCAGGGCAGCTGGGCCATGGTGTCGAACACCACCTTCAGGTCAGTCTCTTCAAAGTTGATGCCGAAGGTGCGGCGGATCACGACCTCGTCAAAGGCGCAGTTGTAAAAGGCGGTGGGGCGATAGCCGAACAGACCGAAGGTGAAGCCCTGCAGGTTTTTGATCACCGCGTACGCAGCGGTCAGGTTGTGCAGTTCGGTGACGACCCGCTCTTCCTCTTTGTCGCCGAAGACAACATGATGGGGCGCGTGCAGCCGGGTGAGGCTGGCGCCGTTCATCGCGGCGCAGCACAGGGCGTTGGCGTACAGCCGGTCCTGCCGCTCCCAGCGCTCTTCCCGGGGCGCCCACAAAATGATGGGGCGACGGCAGGCGTCCGCCAGACCGCAGGCGATATCGTCGCCGGTAAACGCGCCGTACACCAGCAGGATCAGGTCCACCTTGTTCTCGGTGAAATATGCGATGCAGTCGTCCAGATCCTCGTGGGAGCACACAAGACGAGAAAAACGGAAGAGTTTGGTCCCGGGCAGGTCGCTCTCCGCCCAATCGCCGTACTCCCGCAGCCGCTTTTCGGGCAGTTCCCGGGGCCAGCGCCCCGAAACAGTCACGGCAAAGCCAACGTTCAGTGCTTTTTTCATAGGAAATTCCTCCTCGTGGCCAAATTATTGTGTGAAACAGAATATAAACACGAGTGTATGCCTTCTGCAAAAATTATATGATATTTCCATTTTTCTGTCAAGAAGGAACGTTCGCGGCGGCGGGATAGGCCCTGTGCGTCAGGTGGTCTTTCGCTCGATCAGCTTCGTGTCGAAATATTTTGTGGAGGCCTTGCCTCCGGCGATCATCTCGTCAAGCATGGTGATGATCGCACGGGCGATGGCGGGACGGTCGATCTCCATGCTGGTCAGCGCGGGGGTGACATAGCTGCTCATGCGGGAGTTGTCAAAGCCGATCACCGAAATATCTTCCGGCACGCGCCGGCCGCAGGCCTGCACCGCTTGCATCGCCACACAGGCCATGTTGTCGTTTCGGCCCACGATGCCGTCCACTTCCAGGCCGCTGTTGAGCCGCGCGCACACGGCGTCGAACAGCTCGTGCTCACTGGTGCAGCCGGTGACGAAGCGGTCGGCGGTGAAGGGCAGGCCGCTCTCCTCCATCTGCGCGCAAAAGCTGCTGAAACGCAGGTCGTCCATCTTGCTGAAACGGCCATGCCGGCTGATGCGGTCGATGTACAGCAGATGCCGCCGCCCCTTGCTTTCCAGCAGCTTCACGCACTCCCGGATCCCTTTGTGCAGCCCGGTGTAGATCCGCCCTGCCTCGTCGCCGATGTTCGGATACTCCCTGTTCATCAAAAGCACCACCGGCACACCGGAGTCGATGAGCCTCTGTACGTATTTTTCGTCAAATCCCGTTGCGCTGATAACGATCCCATCCACAAGGCGGCTGTTGACCTGCGCCACGAACTCGTCGTCGTTCCGGTCGGCCAGAAGAGAGATGAGATAGCCCTTGTCGTAGGCGAGTTTATCCATCTCCTCCACGATCTTGCCAAAGTGCTCGTTGGAGATGTTGTCTGCGATGAACAGGATGTGATTGCTTTTTTTCCCTTTCAGGGTGCGGGCCACGGCATTGGGGTGATAATGCAGTTCCCGCACAGCTGCCAGCACCCGCTCACGCTTGTCCTGCGCCACATAGCGATTGTTGTTCAGCACATAGGAGACCACGGTTTCGGATACTCCGGCCCGTGCCGCCACATCCTTCCGCGTGGGAGTGTTCCTGGTCTGGCTCACGGCAAAATCGTCCTTTCCTCATAGTATTCCACATAATTATTATACCGTTTTGCGATTCTTCGTCAACATGGACAAACAAAATGCTGAAAAGTCCTTGACGAAGGCGTTGCAAAACGGTATACTCAAGATACACACGAGTGTACAGAACACCGACCGGACACCATAATTTGAAGGAGTGATCACAATGCTGACAAACAATCTGGAGCAATTGAAAAAGGCCAGTCGGGAAGGGTATGCCATTCCGGCGATCAACACCCAGGGCGGCAACTACGACATCATCTGGGCGATCTGCAAGGCAGCCGAGGAGCTGCACTCTCCGGTCATTCTGGCGCATTATGTCTCCACGGGCGCGTTCTCCGGCAACGACTGGTTCGTGAACGTGGCGAAATGGTGCGCGAACAAGGTGTCGGTGCCGGTGTCCATCCATTTGGATCACGGGGATGGCTTTCCCATCTGCATGGAGGCGCTGCGCCTTGGATTCACCTCCGTGATGATCGACGGCTCCACCAAACCCATTGAGGAGAACGCGGCGCTCACGCAGAGCGTGGTGAACGTTGCCAGGTGCTTTGGCGTGCCTGTGGAGGCGGAGATAGGGGAATTGCAGCGGCTGGACAACGGCGTTGTGCAGGAGAACAAGAATGTGGCCGACCCGGAGCAGGTGCGCCGCTTTTTGGAGCTGTGCAGCCCGGACACTCTGGCCATCGGTATCGGCAACGCTCACGGCTACTACAAGGGCAAGCCGGATATCAAGCTGGAAGTGCTGCGCGAGGTGCGCAAATTCACCGACATTCCCCTGGTGCTCCATGGCTGCACCGGCATGGACGAGAGCATCGTGAAGGAGGCCATCGGCCTGGGGGTGGCGAAGATCAACTTTGGCACCGAGATCCGCTACAAGTATGTGCAGCACTACGAAGAAGCCCTGCGGGAACTGGATCATCAGGGCCATTCCTGGAAGCTCTCCCAGTATGCAAGCAATGCCCTGTGCGAAGATGTGAAGAAGATCATCCGACTGTCCGGCTCGGAGGGCAGGGCCTGAGCAAACATACAAGGAGGAAACGGAAATGGCGAATATGCTGGTGGTCCACGGCGGCGCGCCCACGGCGGTGATCAACGCGTCGCTTTACGGCGCGGTGAAAGAAGCGAAAAAACACGCCTGCATCGACAAGATCTATGCCGCCATCGGCGGCAGCGGCGCGGTCATCCGGGAACGGTTCCTGGACATGAAGACCGTGGACGAAGAGCGGCTGGAGCTGCTGCCCTTCACCCCCGCCTCCGCCATCGGCACCAGCCGGGACCACCTGGAGCCCGAGGACTACCGGGCCATCGCCCGGGTCGTCCATAAGCATGGCATCAAATATGTGTTCTTCAACGGCGGCAACGGCAGCATGGATGCCTGCGGCAAGGTGTACAACGCCTGCCGGGAGCTGGGCGTGGAGGTGCAGGTGGTGGGCATCCCCAAGACCATCGACAACGACATCGCCGTCACCGACCACGCCCCCGGCTTCGGCAGCGCCGCGCGGTACATCGCGGCCACCGTCAGCGAGGTGAGCCAGGACGTGCGGGCCCTGCCCATCCACGTGAGCGTGGTGGAGGCCATGGGCCGCAACGCCGGCTGGATCGCCGCCGCCAGCGCCCTGGCCCGGTCCGGCAACGGGGACGGCCCCGACCTCATCTACCTGCCCGAGCGCCCCTTTATCGAGGAGGAGTTTTTGGCGGATGTGAAGGTCCTGGTGGAGAAAAAGGGCGGCGTTGTGGTGGTGGCCAGCGAAGGCCTCACCGGCCCCGACGGCAAGCCCGTTGTGGAGCCCGTCTTTCAGGTGGGCCGCGCTACCTACTACGGCGACGTGAGCGCCCATCTGGCGAATCTGGTCATCAAGAAGCTGGGCGTCAAGGCCCGCAGCGAAAAACCCGGCATCTGCGGGCGTGCCTCCATCGCCTTCCAGTCCTCGGTGGACCGGGAGGAGGCGGTGCTGGCCGGCGCCGAGGCGGTGAAAGCGGCCGTAAACGGAAAAACCGGCGTGATGGTCGGCTTTGAGCGCCTGCCCGGCGCGGAGTACGCCGTGCGGCCCATTCTCATCCCCATCGAGCGGGTCATGCTCACCGAGCGCACCATGCCCGACGAATACATCAACGCGCGGGGAAACGATGTGACGGAGGCCTTTGTGGAGTGGTGCCGGCCGCTCATCGGCGAGCCGCTGCGCCCGTTCGTCACCTTCAAAAACGACCTTTGAGGAGGAAACGCGAATGAAACTGGATTTTGAATACGGCCACGGCCTGATGAGCGCCGAACTGCCGGATACCACCGACGTGTTCATCCCCGGCACCACGGTGGCGGACCC
>NZ_CALWND010000015.1:0-49250 GCF_944382735.1 Candidatus Allofournierella merdavium
GGGGATGCCCTTGAAGTACCAGATGTGGCTGACGGGGGCGGCCAGCTCGATGTGGCCCATGCGCTCGCGGCGCACCTTGGCCTTGGTGACCTCCACGCCGCAGCGGTCGCAGATCTTGCCCTTGTAGCGGATGCGCTTGTACTTGCCGCAGTGGCACTCCCAGTCCTTCGTGGGCCCGAAGATGCGCTCGCAGAACAGGCCGTCCCGCTCGGGCTTCAGGGTGCGGTAGTTGATGGTCTCGGGCTTTTTCACCTCGCCGTAGCTCCAGGCGCGGATCTGATCGGGAGAAGCCAGGCCGATTTTAATCGAATCGAAATCGTTGTATTCCATTCAATGAACCCTTCCTTATTACTGTTGTCTCGATGTTGACGGGCATTCCGGAACAGCCGCGATCAGAAATCGTCGCCCAGGCCGGCGTCGTCGAAGCTGTCGTCCTCGGTGAAGAGGTCGTCGGGCTCGGCGTCAAAATCCTCGGGCTCGGCGGGCTCGCTGTCCGTGTCCGCCTCCTCGATGCTGTAATCGTCGTTCAGTTCGCTTTCCATCAGCACGTCCTCGCCCATGGGCAGGTCGCGCACATCGAAACCGGCTTCTTCGTCGTCAAAGTTCTGCTTCAGGTCCACAGGGTCGCCGTTGGAATCCTGCACCACAACGTCCAGGCCAAGGCTCTGCAGCTCCTTGATGAGCACGCGGAAGCTCTCGGGGATGCCGGGCTTGGGCACGTCCTGACCCTTCACGATGGCCTCGTAGGTCTTGACACGGCCCACCACGTCGTCACTCTTGACGGTGAGGATCTCCTGCAGGGTGTAGGCGGCGCCGTAGGCTTCCAGCGCCCACACCTCCATCTCGCCGAAGCGCTGGCCGCCGAACTGGGCCTTGCCGCCCAGAGGCTGCTGGGTGACCAGACTGTAGGGGCCGGTGGAGCGGGCGTGGATCTTGTCGTCCACCAGGTGATGCAGCTTGAGGTAGTACATGTAGCCCACGGTGACCCGGTTGTCGAACTTCTCGCCGGTGCGGCCGTCGTAGACGGTGCTCTTGCCGTCCTCGTCCAGTTCGATCTTGGAGAAGTCGATCACATGGCCATTGGTGGGGCTCATGATCTTATCCAGCTTGGTGGGGTACTCCTTGATGTTGTCGCCGCTGCTGTTCTCCTTGGCCAGGCGGAAGCACTCGCGGATGTCCTCCTCGTGGGCGCCGTCGAAGACCGGGGTCATGACCTTCCAGCCCAGGGCCTTGGCGGCGTAGCCCAGATGGACCTCCAGCACCTGACCGATGTTCATACGGCTGGGAACGCCCAGGGGGTTCAGCACGATGTCCAGCGGGGTGCCGTCGGCCAGGAAGGGCATATCCTCCTGGGGCAGGATGCGGGACACAACGCCCTTGTTGCCGTGGCGGCCGGCCATCTTGTCGCCCACGCTGATCTTGCGCTTCTGGGCGATGTAGCAGCGCACCACCTGGCGCACGCCGGGCTGCAGCTCGTCGCAGTTGTCGGGGGTGAACACCTTCACGTCCACGATGATGCCGTACTCGCCGTGGGGCACACGCAGGCTGGTGTCGCGCACCTCGCGGGCCTTCTCGCCGAAGATGGCCCGCAGCAGGCGCTCCTCGGCGGTGAGCTCGGTCTCGCCCTTGGGGGTGACCTTGCCCACCAGGATGTCGCCGGCGGTGACCTCGGCGCCGATGCGGATGATGCCGCGCTCGTCCAGGTCCTTCAGGGCGTCCTCGCCCACGTTGGGGATGTCGCGGGTGATCTCCTCGGGCCCAAGCTTGGTCTCCCGGGCTTCCAGCTCGTACTCCTCGATGTGGATGGAGGTATAGACGTCCTCGCGCACGATCTTCTCGTTGATCAGCACGGCGTCCTCGTAGTTGTAGCCCTCCCAGGTCATGAAGCCGATGAGGGCGTTCTTGCCCAGGCTGATCTCGCCGTTCTTGGTGGAGGGGCCGTCAGCGATGACCTGACCGGCCTTGACCTCCTCGCCCTTGGAGACGATGGGCCGCTGGTTGATGCAGGTGCCCTGGTTGGAGCGCATGAACTTGATCAGTTCGTACTCGTCGGTGGTGGTCTTGGAGGTGCGGATCACGATCTTGTCGGCGTCCACATGCTCCACCACGCCGTCGTTCTTGGCCAGGATGCACACGCCGGAGTCACAGGCGGCCTTGTACTCCATGCCGGTGGCCACGATGGGCTGCTGGGTGATCATGAGAGGCACGGCCTGCCGCTGCATGTTGGAGCCCATCAGGGCGCGGTTGGCGTCGTCGTTCTCCAGGAAGGGGATCATGGCCGTGGCCACGGACACCACCATCTTGGGGCTGACGTCCATGTAGTCCACCTTTTCCCGCTCGATCTCCATGATCTCCTCGCGGCGGCGCACGTTGACGCGGGCGTTGGCAAAGCGGTGCTGCTCGTCCAGGGGCTCGTTGGCCTGGGCCACCACATACTCGTCCTCCACGTCGGCGGTCATATAGACCACCTCGTCGGTGACCACGCCGGTGGCCTTATCCACCTTGCGGTAGGGGGCTTCCACGAAGCCGTACTCGTTGATCTTGGCAAAGGTGGCCAGGTAGCTGATCAGGCCGATGTTGGGGCCTTCAGGGGTCTCGATGGGGCACATGCGGCCGTAGTGGCTGTAGTGCACGTCGCGCACCTCGAACCCGGCGCGGTCACGGGACAGGCCGCCGGGGCCCAGGGCGGACAGGCGCCGCTTGTGGGTGAGTTCGGCCAGGGGGTTGTTCTGGTCCATGAACTGACTCAGGGGGCTGGAACCGAAGAACTCCTTGATGGCCGCCACCACCGGGCGGATGTTGATGAGGCTCTGGGGGGTGGCCTCGCCGGCGTCCTGGGCCTGCAGGGTCATGCGCTCGCGGATGACCCGCTCCATGCGGGAGAAGCCGATGCGGAACTGGTTCTGCAGCAGTTCGCCCACGCTGCGGATGCGGCGGTTGCCCAGATGGTCGATGTCGTCGGTGACGCCCACGCCGTGATCCAGGCCGCACAGGTAGTTGATGGAGGCGAAGATGTCGTCGATGGTGACGGTGCGGCTGATGAGGCGGTCGTGGTTTTTCTCCAGCGCCTCCTTCTGGCCGGCCTCGTCCAGGTTTTCGTCCAGGATGGCGCGCAGCTCGGCAAAGCTGACCTTCTCGTTGATGCCGCACTCGGCCACGTCAAAGCTGAAGAAGGGGGCGGCGTCCACGGTGCCGTTGGTGATGATCTTGACCTCTTTGTCGTCGATGGTCAGGTACACCACGCTCACGCCGGCAGCCTCGGCGGCCTCGGCCGTCTCGCGGGTGATCTTTTCGCCGGCGGAGATCAGCAGCTCGCCGGTGAGCGGGGCCACCACGTCCCGGGCGGCAGTGAAGCCGGCAATGCGCCGGGCCAGGGCCAGCTTCTTGTTCATCTTGTACCGGCCGAAACGGGACAGGTCGTAGCGGCGGGGGTCAAAGAACAGGTTGTTCAGGTGGGTCTGGGCGCTGTCCACCGTGGGGGGCTCGCCGGGGCGCAGCTTGCGGTAGGTCTCCAGCAGGCCCTCCTCGGTGTTGTTGGTGGTGTCCTTCTCCAGGGTGGCCAGGATGCGCTCGTCCTCGCCGAAGAACTCGCGGATCTGGACGTCGGAAGACAGGCCCAGCGCGCGGATGAGCACCGTGACCGGCAGCTTGCGGTTCTTGTCGATGCGCACGTAGAACACATCGTTGGAGTCGGTCTCATACTCCAGCCAGGCGCCCCGGTTGGGGTTCATGGTGGCGGTGTAGAGCTTTTTGCCGGTCTTGTCGTAGCTGGCGCCGAAGTAGACGCCGGGGCTGCGCACCAGCTGGCTGACGATGACGCGCTCGGCGCCGTTGTTCACAAAGGTGCCCGCGTCGGTCATCAGCGGGAAATCGCCCATGAAGATCTCCTGCTCCTTGACCTCGCCGGTCTCCTTGTTCAGCAGCCGCGCGGTGACCCGCAGGGGCGCGGCATAGGTAGCGTCCCGCTCCTTGCACTCTTTGATGGTATACTTGGGCTCGCCCAGCCGGTAGTCGATGAACTCCAGCGCCAGATTGCCGGTGAAGTCCTCGATGGTGGCCACGTCGTGAAAGACCTCTTTCAGGCCCTGGTCCAAAAACCATTTGTACGAGTTTTTCTGCACCTCGATGAGGTTGGGCATATCGATGACCTCATCGATGCGGGAAAAGCTCATACGCTGGGTCTTACCGAGGGTTACGGGCTTGACCTTCATCATAAAAAGCGTCCACTCCTATCCTGTATCTTATACTTATCGGATCCGGGACCCCCCGCCGCCGGTTTTTCGCGCAAAATATTTTGTGCATTTTTCACAAACTTTCAAAAATATTTTGTGGGAAAAGTCGGTTTTAGGGCGTTCTAATCCATTATGCTATATTACAACAGTATAGCCGGGGAAAACCGCGCTGTCAAGCCATTTTCGCCAATTGCGCAAAAAAAGTTCCCGGACGTTAAACGCCCGGGAACGTGTGCTTTTGTTTTGCCGATTTTGCCCGTCCGGGCGTTCCGGGGGTCAGCCGGCGGAGCCCGCCAGGGGGAAGGAGACGCCGTTCACCTCGATCGCGGTGTACTGCGCCGGGTCGATGGCCCGGAACAGCTGGAACACGGTCTTTTCGCCCGAGGCAAAACCCAGGGCGGGAATGCCCTGGCCCGTCTGCTCATACTCCCAGTCGCTCACCAGTGCCTGACGGCTGCCGTCGGCGCCGATGAGAACGACGGAAGCGTCGAAGGCGGGGTTCATCTCATCCTCAGGCAGGCCGTCCAGTTCCAGGTACACCGACACCGGCGAGAGTTCCAGCCGGGCCAGGGGCCAGCCCAGGCCCACATCGGTGCTTTGGTCCGAGACAAGAACGGAGCGGTCCTCGTAATCCAGCCGGAAGGAGAACTCGAACCGGCCGGGCACCACCGCGTCCTCATCGTGGAGGCGGCTGGTGTCGGTGGGGTAGCTGAACAGGTTCCACACGGTCGCCTCCGCCGTTTTGCCCCGCAGTGGCTCGGTGCTGGAGGCCATCATCACAAAGCGCAACTTGTTGTCTGTGGGGTCGTCGTCCGGCAGCATCTGCACATGCTGGACCATGCCGTTGGAGGCGTCGGAGTACAGGGTGCAGTTGTCGAAGCCGTAGTCCAGCGTGCCGTCCAGCACCTGCCCCTGGGGGGCTTCCACGGTGAAGGGCAGATAGATGCAGTAGTCGTCGCCCAGAACGCCCTCCAAGGTGACGGTGCCGCCCGGCAGGGTCTGGCTGAGGCCCAGGCCCTTGCTCATGTCGCCCAGGCTGTCCGCCCCGCCGCCCAGACCCAGGAAGGCGGCGAAGTCGCCGCTCCAGGCGTGGGCGGCCCCCGCGCCCACCGCGAGGCAGGCGGTGAGGGCCGCGGCGGCCGCCAGCACGGCCCACCGCCGGCGGTGGATGCGCACAGCGGGGCGCGGCCCCTTTTCCGCCGCCAGCAGGCGGCGCACCTGCCGTTCTTTCTCCCCTGCCGTTAGCGGCACGGGGGTGTATCCGTCCAGATCCATGGAAACGTGATTCAGCGCGTCGTAGATATCGTTCACTGTGTTTCTCTCCTTTCCTGCAGCTGCCGTGCAAGGCGCTGGCGTGCCCGGCTGAGGCGGGTGTTCAGCGCCCCCACCGTGATGCTGTGCCGCGCCGCCAGCCCTTCGGCGGTCTCTCCGTAATAGTAGCGGGCCAGAAGAAGATCCCGGTCGGCGGTGCTGAGCCCCCGGAACAGGTCCTCCAGTTCCAGCGCCAGATATTCGTCCAGCGTGCCGCCGCCCAGGGCCTCCAGCTGGGCGGCGTCGCCGGCGGGCCGGCTGCGCACCGCCCGGCGCACCGCGTCGATGGCGCGGTAGCGGGCCACTGCCGCCGCCCAGTTTTTGAAGCTGCCCTTTCGGTCGAACCTGTCAATATTCTGCCAGACGGCCAGCAGCGCGTCCGCCAGCACATCCTCTTCGTCCAGCCCGGGGGCGTGGCGGCGGATGACCGACCGCAGCAGCCCGCCGTACTGTTCCACCAGCGCCTCGGCTGCCGCCTCGCTGCGGCGGGCGATGCCCTCCACCAATTCCTGTTCGTTCATGCAGTCCGTTTCGGCCGCCTCCTTTCTTTCTTTTGAGAAGCGCTTTCGCCCCTTAGTACGGCCCGGGGGCCCCGTTTCTTACAGGCGGGCAAAAAAAATGCCGCGGGCAGAACGCTGCCCGCGGCAAGAAGAGATGATGGGAAATCAGTCCAGGAAGTCCTTCAGCTTCTTGGAGCGGCTGGGGTGGCGCAGCTTGCGCAGAGCCTTGGCCTCGATCTGGCGGATGCGCTCGCGGGTGACCTCGAACTCGTGGCCCACCTCCTCCAGGGTGCGGGGACGGCCGTCCTCCAGGCCGAAGCGCAGCCGCAGCACCTTCTCCTCGCGGGGGGTCAGGGTGGACAGCACGCTGGACAGCTGCTCCTTCAGCAGGGTGTGGCTGGCGGCCTCGGCGGGCACAGGGGCGTCCTCGTCGGGGATGAAGTCGCCCAGGTGGCTGTCCTCCTCCTCGCCGATGGGGGTCTCCAGGCTCACCGGCTCCTGGGCGACCCGCATGATCTCCCGCACCTTTTCCACCGGCATGTCCAGCGCCTGACTGATCTCGTCCGCCGTGGGGTCGTGGCCGTTCTGGTGCAGCAGCTGGCTGGACACCTTCTTGACCTTGTTGATGGTCTCCACCATGTGCACCGGGATGCGGATGGTGCGGGCCTGGTCGGCGATGGCGCGGGTGATGGCCTGCCGGATCCACCAGGTAGCGTAGGTGGAGAACTTGAAGCCCTTGGTGTGGTCGAACTTCTCCACCGCCTTGATGAGGCCCAGATTGCCCTCCTGGATCAGGTCCAGGAACTGCATGCCGCGGCCCACATACCGCTTGGCGATGGACACCACCAGCCGCAGGTTGGCCTCGGACAGGCGCTGCTTTGCCTTTTCGCCCTTGCGCAGCACCTCGTCCAGCGCGTCCAGATGCGCGATCTGCTCGGGGGTGAGGCTCTTGCGGGCCTCCTCCAGCTGGGCCTTGCGCTGGGGCTCGGTGAGTTTGATGTTTTTCTCGATCTTCCAGATGTCGGGGAAGGCTTCCTTCTTCTGATCCTCCGCCTGGGAGCCGGCCAGGATGTCCAGCGCCAGCTGCACCTCCTCGTCGCTGCTGAGCAGCGGCACCCGGCCGATCTCTTTTAAGTACACTTTTACAGGGTCGTCGATGGCCACGCCTTCGGCGGACAGGGAGTTCTCGAACTCGTCCACGCTGTCCTCGGTGAGGGTGAACGCGTCGTTGTCCGGCTCGTCGGCGATCTCGATGCCGTGGCTCTCCATGGTCTCGTAGAGCTTGTCGATCTGCTCCACGTCGAAGCCGCTCTCCTCGATGGCGTCGTTGATCTCCTTGGTGGTCAGCTTGCCGTTGCGCTTGCCGGTCTCGATCAGTTCGCGGATCAGATTCTTCTTTTCTGCCATAATGGAACGTCCTCCTGGGTTTTCATCCTTTTTTGGGTGCTATCGCAGGGCCGCGCGGCCCGTGGGATCAATGTTCAGGCGTTTTCAGCCCTTTTTGCGGCGCAGCTGCTCCATGTATTCCTCCAGCTGTTCACCGGTCATGCCGCCGGCCGAAGCGCTCTTGGGCACGCTCTGCTCCAGCCGGTCCAGGTACATCTCCACATCCCGCCGGCCCAGGCCCACGTCGTAGTTGCGGGCCAAGAGCAGCGAGAGGCGGCTCACCGTCTCCTCCGGCAGGGCGGCGGCCAGAGAGGCCAGATCGGGCTGGAGGCCCTGGCGGTGCTCCTCCAGCACGGCGGCGTAGGCGGCCGCCATGTCCTGCATCAAAAACTGCTCCGGCTTCACCCGGTCCTGGGCCAGGGGGATGAGGGAGGGGTCGCGGATGAGGGCTGCCACCAGCTGCTGCTCGGCGCTGGCCACGCCCAAAGCCTTTTCGCCTCCCGGCGCGTTGTAGGGCAGCTTGATGTCCGCCCCGGCGCCGGTGTTCAAAAGGTCTTGTTCCCGCTGGCGCTGGGCCCGGCGCCGGTTTGTGCGCACCGCCGCCTCCAGCTGGGCCATCACGCCGGCCTTGGCCACATCGGTCTCCTCCGCCAGCCGCCCGGCGTAGACCTCCCGCTCGGTGGGGGTAAGCCGGCCGGCCAGCAGGCGGATGGCTTCCTTGATGTACTCCACCCGGTCCGCCGGGCGGGCCAGGTCATACTTTTCCCGCACCTTGGCCAGTTTATACTCGATGGCGTTGGAAGTGCCGTTCAACAGCTGTTCGAACCGCTCCCGGCCGTACTTTTTGATGAACTCGTCCGGGTCCTTCGCGCCGGGGATGTTCAGCACCGACACCTTCACCGGGCTGTCGGCAAAGAGGCCCAGGCTGCGGGCGGTGGCCTTCTGGCCCGCCTCGTCGGAGTCGTAGCAGAGCACCACCTCGTCGGCGTACTCCCCCAGCATCCGCACCTGGTCGGGCGTGAGGGCGGTGCCGCAGGCGGCCACCGCGGTGTCGAAGCCCGCCTGGTGCAGGCTGATCACATCCATGTAGCCCTCGCAGAGGATGTAGCGCCGGCTGGTGCTCTTTTTGGCGATGTTTAAGGCGAACATCGCCTTGCTTTTCTTATAGACCAGCGTCTCGGGGCTGTTGATGTACTTAGGTTTTTCGTCCCCCAGCACCCGGCCGCCGAAGGCGATGACGTTGCCCCGCAGATCGAAGATGGGGGTCATCACCCGGCCCCGGAACACGTCGTAGACGTTGCCCTTCTCGCTGCGCTTTTCAAGGCCGGAGGCCAGCATCTCCTCCTCGGTGTAGCCTTTATTCCGCAGATGGCGGCGCAGCGCGCCGAAATCGTCGGGCGAATAGCCCAGACCGAAGCGGCGGATGGTGGCGTCGGACAGGCCCCGCCCCCGCCAGTAGGCCCGGGCGGTGCGGGCGGCGTCGTTGTCCGCGTTGAGCTGCTCGTAGAAAAAGCGGGCGGCCTCCTTGTTGATGGCCAGTACCCGGCTGCGCAGCCGGCCGGTCTTGTCATCCTCCTCGGGCATGGGCATGCCCGCCCGGCCCGCCAGCATCTTCACCGCTTCCACATAGTCCAGGTTGTTGATCTTGCGCACGAAGGTGATCACGTCGCCCCCCGCCCCGCAACCGAAGCAGTAAAAACTCTGGGTCTCGGGGTAGACCACGAAGGAGGGGGTCTTTTCGCTGTGGAAGGGGCACAGGCCGGTGTGGGTGCGGCCCCGGTGGCGCAGCTGCACATAGCCGCTGACGATGTCGGTGATGTCACTGCGGCGCACCACCTCGTCGATGTATTCCCGCGGGATCATCCGCCCTCACCTCCTCCGCGCGGCGCTTTTGTCAGAGAATATGCCACTTTTTCGGCACGAACAGATCTTCGAACATGCGGATGGCGAACTCGTCGCTCATGCCGCTGATATAATCGGTGACGGCCCGGTCGGCCCCCTCCTGGTAAGCGATCTGCAAAAAGCCGTCGGGCAGAAGGCCCGGGTCCTCCAGCATCCGCTCATAGAGCTCGGCGATGACCTTCTCCACCTTCTGCTCCTCCCGCTTGGCCTCTTTGTCCACATAGACGGTGGAGTACATGAAGTCGTGGAGCGCCTCGTAGGCCTCCCCCACCAGCGGGCTAAAAGCCAGGCCCGCCGCGCCGCTGTTGGCCACCAGGTCCTGAATGAGGGTGGAGATGCGGCGGCTCTTGGTATCACCCAGCACCTGCACGATCTCGACGGGCAGGGCCTGGGGCGAGAGCACCCCGGCGGTGATGGCGTCCTCGATGTCGTGGTTCATGTAGGCGATGCGGTCGGCATAGCGCACCGCCTGGCCCTCCAGGGTGGCGGCCCATTTGCCCTTGGTGTGGCAGATGATGCCGTTGCGCACCTCCCAGGTGAGGTTGAGGCCGTGGAAGTTCTTTTCCAGCTTGTCCACCACCCGCACGCTCTGGTGGTAGTGCTTGAAGCCCCCCGGGCACAGCTTGTTCAGCGCCCGTTCGCCCGCGTGGCCGAAGGGGGTGTGCCCCAGATCGTGCCCCAGGGCGATGGCCTCGGTGAGGTCCTCGTTGAGGCGCAGCGCCCGGGCGATGGTGCGGGCGATCTGGCTGACCTCCAGCGTGTGGGTGAGCCGGGTGCGGTAGTGGTCCCCCTCCGGCGAGAGGAACACCTGGGTCTTTTGCTTGAGGCGCCGGAAACTCTTGCAGTGGATGATGCGGTCCCGGTCCCGCTGGTAGCAGGTGCGCAAGGGACACTCCTCCTCCGGCACAAGGCGGCCGCGGCTTCGGCTGCTCTGGGCCGCCCAGGGCGCAAGGGTCTGCGCCTCCACCTGTTCGGTGTATTCCCGCGGGTCGTTTGGCATGGGGTCACCCTCCTTTCTGCCAGGGGCAAAACTTGTGGTATATTTTATATACGATGCAATCGGGCAAAACCCTTTAAAAAAATCAAAATTTTTTCGCGCCGGCCCCGTTCACAGCGGAGCGTAAAAGGGCGGGGTGATCTGCGGCGCCGCCGCGCCCCGGCTGAGCTGGGCAAAGGCGGGCAGCAGCGGCTCTTCCGCCCCCGCGGGCAGCAGGGCGGTGAGGGTGACCCGGTCGGCGAAGACAGGCTCGTCCAGCCGGCCGCCCGCGCCCTGCAAAAGCTGGACCGCCCGCTCGTAGAGGGCGTAGTCCACCGACACCGTGAGGCGCACGCAGGCCCGCACCGTGACCACCTTCGCGGCGGCCAGCGCGGCGGCGGCGCTGGCGGTGTAAGCGCGCACCAGGCCGCCGGTGCCCAGCAAAATGCCGCCGAAGTAGCGGGTGACCACCACGATGCAGTCGGTCAGCCCCGCGTGGCGGATGGCCTCCAGCACCGGCAGGCCGGCGGTCTTGGCAGGCTCGCCGTCGTCGGAATAGCGGGTGCGGGCCCCCTGGCGCAGCACATAGGCGTAGACGTTGTGGCGGGCGGTGCGGTGGGCGGCGCGCACCTCTTCCAGCACGGCCAGGGCCTTTTCCTCGCTGTCGGCAAAGGCGGCCAGAGCGATGAAGCGGCTGTGCTTTTCCTCCACCTCGGCGGTGGAGCGCCCGGCGATGGTGCGGTAGTCCTCCATGAACGCTCTCCCCCTCAAAAGGCGACAAAAAAGGCGGTTTGTGACCAAACCGCCTTTTCACTGGATTGCTTACTTCTTCAGGCCGAAACGCTTGTTGAAGCGGTCCACACGGCCGCCGGTGTCCACCAGCTTCTGCTTGCCGGTGTAGAAGGGATGGCACTTGGAGCAGACTTCCACATGGATCTCCGGCTTGGTGGAGCGGGTATGGATGACCTCACCGCAGGCGCAGGTGATGGTGCAGTCCATATACTTGGGATGGATGCCCTGTTTCATTACGGTTCACCTCTTTCTGGTTCATGACTCAAGGGGCCATGCTCTTTACATGCGCCCATCACAACCTTCAATGGGAGGCTACCAGCGTGCGCCATCCTGTGCGCACGGAGCAGCCATCGGAACGATTGCCAAAGAATTATAGCACAAGCCGGAGGGCGTGTCAAGCGGTTTTGGGCCGGGCGGCGTCCTCACCGGCTCCTTGTGCCGCTTCGGCAGGCGCGGGGCGGCCGGCGGCCTGCCGCCGGGACGCTTCATCGGCCATCTGCAGACCAACCAGATGAACAAGCCGGTTTGGCCCGCCGGGGCCCGTCAGGCGATGGCGAAATCCCCCCGCCGGTACTCCCAGGCGCCGTCCCCGCTCTGCCGCGCGGTGCAGCCGGCGTAAAGAATGGCCGCCAGGCCGCCCCGCCATTTCTGCGCGTCAAAGCACAGGTCCTTCCCCGCCCCGGCGTCCTGTGCGGCCCTCAGTTCCAGGTAGCAGCCCTTTTCCCAGGAAAGGGTCTCTTCGTCCACATAGCCCGCCCGGCACAGTTCCTGCCAGCTGTAATCCATGGGCGGGGGCAGCCGGTGCAGTTCGGCAAAGCGCCAGGCCGCGGCGGCCCGTTCGGCGGCATTGGGCACCAGCGCCTCGTCGATGTACACCGACAACTGCTCGATGCCCTCGTTCAAGGCCGTGTCCTCACTCCAGAGGTCCTCCAGCGCCTCGAGGGCAAGGCCCACCCGGTCGTCGGCTCCCTCGCGCACCGCCGCCAGCCGGTTGACCTGATAAAAGCCGCCGGGGTAACTCTCCTGTATCCCGCCGGTAAAATACACCGTGACCAACATACCGTCCCGAAGGTCGGCGGCGCTCGCATCCTCCCCGTCCAGCGTGACAGGCACATCCGCGGCGCTCATGCGGTAAAGGCTTCCCCCCTCCCGCTGTTCGGACAGCATCAGACTGCCGCTTTCCGCCCCGTCGGCAATGCGGCAGACCATTGACTCCTCCCCCGCTTCGGTGGCCGGTGCCGGCGAGCCGGCGCCGGGCGCCGGGGCGGCGCAGCCCGCCAGGCACACCGCGAGCAGCAAAGCCAAAAAACGTCTCACAGGCAAAGCCCCCTTTTATTGTATATTTTCCAGTGCGCCATTCGCATAGCGGCTCAAGGCTTCACAGGGTTCGTATTTTGCTTTATACCCTGTTCCATTGATCACAACGAACAGGGCGCAAACCATGACTTCCTGCCGGGAGCCGTCCGCCATCGCCAGGGTAAACGTGACAGACTGGCCGCTGTACGCCCGGAATGCGTCGCTTTTTTGCCAGACCACCAGTTGCCGGAGGCATCCGGCCAGTTCGCCGCGGTCTTTGATCTCCACCGTCTCGTCCGGCGGGGTCAGATGCACCGTCGCCGAGACGATATCCGCGGCGTTCAGGTCTTTATAAGGTCTCCAGCCCCTCAAAGCAAACAGCAGCACGCCCGCCGCGAGCAGGCCGCCCGCGATGAAAGACCATCGTCTCTTCACAGCACATCCCCCCTTCTGTAAAGGAAACGCCCGCGCGCCGTCCATTATTGCGCAAAGAAAGGAAAAACCGCCCCGCAAAAAGGCGGGGCGGTTCGATGGTGCAGGTCAGGTTCAGGCCAGCAGGGGCTTGAGGGCGGCGGCCAGGGCCTCCTTCTGGGCCTCGGCCTCGGCCAGGTCCTTGCCCAGGGTGGTGAAGTAGGTCTTGATCTTGGGCTCGGTGCCGCTGGGGCGCACCACCACGGTGGCGCCGCCCTCCAGCGCATAAATCAGCACGTTGGCGGCGGGCAGGTCGATGGGGGTCGTCTTGCCGGTGGCGACCTCGGTGAGGGTGCGGGCCTGGTAGTCGGCCACGGTGACTACCTTGTGGCCGGCAAATTCCGTCGGGGGCTCGCTGCGCAGCTTCTGCATGATGCCGGCCATCTTGTCCATGCCGGACAGGCCGGGGAACTCGTAGGAGTCCACCTTGTTCAGGTAGCGGCCGTACTGGGCATAGATGCGCTCCAGTTCCTCCTTGATGGAGGAGCCGACGCTGCGGTAGTAGGCGGCCATCTCGCAGATGAGCATGCTGCCGATGATGGCGTCCTTGTCCCGCACATAGCTGCCGGCCAGGTAGCCATAGCTCTCCTCAAAGCCGAAGATGAACCGCTCCACCTCGCCCGCGGCCTCCAGCCGGGCGATCTGGTCGCCGATCCACTTGAAGCCGGTGAGCACGTTGCGGCACTCCACGCCGTAGTGGGCGGCCACCACGTCCGCCAGCGGGGTGGACACGATGCTCTTGACCATCACCGGCTTTTCGGGCATGGTGCCCTTCTCGATGCGGCCGGCGCAGATGTAGTCCAGCAGCAGCACGCCCACCTCGTTGCCGGTGAGCAGCTGGTAACTGCCGTCCTTGCAGCGCACGGCAATGCCCACCCGGTCGGCGTCCGGGTCGGTGGCCAGCATCAGATCCGCGCCGGACTTTTCCGCCAACTCCAGCCCCAGGCGCAGCGCCTCGAAGATCTCGGGGTTGGGATAGGGGCAGGTGGGGAAGTTGCCGTCCGGGTTTTTCTGCTCGGGCACCACGGTGATGTCGGTGATGCCGATGTCGCCCAGCACGCGGGTCACCGGCACAAGGCCGCTGCCGTTCAGCGGGCTGTACACCAGCTTGAGCCCCGCTTTGGCGCACAGGCCCGGCCGCACCTGGCGGCTCTCGATGGCGGCATACAGGGCCTCATAGCAGTCCTCGCCCACATACTCGATCAGGCCGGCGGCCATCGCCTCGTCAAAGGGCATGGTCCTGGCGCCGCTGAGCACGTCGGTCTTCTGGATCTCGGCGTAGACCACGTCGGCGGCCTCGTCGGTCATCTGGCAGCCGTCCGGTCCGTAGGCCTTGTAGCCGTTGTATTTGGCCGGGTTGTGGCTGGCGGTGACCATGATGCCGGCGTTGCAGTGGTAGTAGCGGGTGGCAAAACTCAACGCGGGCACCGGCATCAGCGCCTTGTAGATGCGCACCTTCACCCCGTTGGCGGCCAGCACCTCGGCGGCGGCTTTGGCGAACACGTCGCTCTTGATGCGGCTGTCGTAGCTGATGGCCACCGTCTGGCTGCCGCCCTGGGTGCGGACCCAGTTGGCAAGGCCCTGGGTGGCCTGGCGCACCACATACACGTTCATCCGGTTGGTGCCGGCGCCGATGACTCCCCGCAGGCCGGCGGTGCCGAACTTCAGCGCCACGGCGAACCGATCCTTGATGGCATCGTCGTCGCCGGCGATGCTCTCCAGTTCCGGCTTGAGGTCGGGGTCGTACAGAGGATAAGCGAGCCAGCGCCCGTACTCGTCTTTATACATAACTTCCACCTGCTTTTTAAAGTTTTCGACACTTTTTGTGGAAAGTATCCAGTTGTATTTATTGTAGCTGTGGCAGCGTGGAATGTCAACAAAAAAGGGGGCGTTTTCCGCCGCTGTCCCGGTGGCATTTGGGGGGCCGGTGTGCTATACTTAACAAAGAATTTTTCCACTGGGAGGCGGAATCTTGAAAGAGTATTTTGATCTGTTCTGGACCTTTGCCAAGATCGGCGGGGTCACCTTTGGCGGCGGCTACGCCATGCTGCCCATTCTGCAGCGGGAATGCGTGGACAAGCGCGGCTGGGCCACCGAGGAGGAAATGGCGGACTATTTTGCCATTGGCCAGTGCACCCCGGGCATCATCGCGGTGAATGTCTCCACCTTCATCGGCAACAAGCGCAAAGGCGTACTGGGCGGCATCGTCGCCACCGTGGGCTTCACCTTCTTCCCCATCATCCTGCTGTCGCTGGTGGCGGCGGGCCTGGGCTACCTGCTCACCTACCCCATCGTGCGCAGCGCCTTCGGCGGCGTGCGGGTGTGCGTGTGCGTGCTGATCCTGAACGCGGTGCTGCGGCTGTGGAAGAAATCGGTGCTGGACAAGCGCACACTGGGCATCTTCCTCGTGATCTTCCTGCTCTCGGTGTTCGGCGGGCTCTTGCCCGTTGCCATCTCCCCCGCCGTCTATGTGGTGGCGGCCGCCCTGGCCGGCCTGGTGCTGGCCCCGAAAACCGCGCAGAAGGAGGGTGAATGACCATGATCCTGACCCTTTTGCGGCTTTTTTACGAGTTTGTCAAGGTGGGCCTGTTCGCCATCGGCGGCGGGCTCGCCACCCTGCCCTTCCTGTATGACATGGCCGACACCATCGGCTGGTTCACCGCCTCCGACGTGGCCAACATGATCGCGGTGAGCGAGAGCACCCCCGGCGCTCTGGGCATCAACATGGCCACCTATGCCGGCTACATCACCGCCGGCGTGCCCGGCGGCATCATCGCCACCCTGGGCCTCATCAGCCCCTCCATCGTCATCATCCTCATCATCGCCCGGATGCTGAACAAGTTCAAGGACAACCCCCTGGTGCAGAAGGGGCTCTACGGGCTGCGGCCCGCCTCGGTGGCGCTGGTGGCCGCCGCGGGCGTGAGCGTGGCCGAGGTGACGCTGGTGAGCCTGCCCTCCATCCAGGCGGGCGCATGGGGCAGCGCCGTGGTCTGGCCGGCGGTGATCCTGGGCGCGGTGATCTTCATCGGCCAGCGCAAATTCCCCAAGATCCACCCGGTGGCTTTCATCGTGTTCGCGGGCATCGTGGGGGCGGTGTTCCGCTTCCCCGCCTGATCCATTCCTGTTTCAATGCCCAGAGGAGGCGACGGTATGTTTGCACGGGTGAACAGCTTCGGGGTGCAGGGCCTTGCGGGCTTTGCTGTCACCGCCGAGGCGGACATCAGCGGCGGCCTGCCCCAGTTCAGCATCGTGGGCCTGCCGGACAGCGCGGTGAAGGAATCCGCCGACCGGGTGCGCAGCGCCGCGAAAAACCTGGGATACACCTGGCCGGCCAGCCGCATCACGGTGAACCTGGCCCCGGCACGGCTGCGCAAGACCGGACCGGTGTACGACCTGCCGGTGCTGCTGGCCCTTTTGTGCGCCAGCGGCCAGCTGCCGGCTGTGGACGCCGGCTGCGCCTTTGTGGGGGAGCTTTCGCTGAGCGGGGCGCTGCGCCCGGTGACCGGCATGCTGCCCATGGCGCTGGCCGCCGCGAAGGCGGGCGTGACGACCCTGTTCGTGCCCGCCGAGAACGCCGCCGAGGCGGCGGCGGTGGAAGGGCTCACCGTGCTGGGCGCCGCCACCGCCGGCGAGGTGGTGGCTCACCTGCGGGGGGAGGCGCGGCTCTCCCCCACTCCGCCGCAGCCCTTTGTGCCGCAGGATACATGGGAAGGGCTGGACTTCGCGGATGTAAAAGGCCAGCTGGCGGCCCGCCGGGGGCTGGAGATCGCCGCCGCGGGCGGCCACAACCTGCTGATGATCGGCCCGCCGGGCACCGGCAAAAGCATGCTGGCCAAGCGCATGCCCGGCATCCTGCCGCCGCTGACCCCGGAGGAGGCGCTGGAGTGCACCGCCATCTGTTCGGTGGCGGGCCTTTTGCCCGCGGGCACCGGCCTTGTGCGCCAGCGGCCCTTCCGCAGCCCCCATCACAGCGTCAGCGCGGCGGCGCTGGCGGGCGGCGGCGCCAACGCCCGCCCGGGCGAGGTGAGCCTGGCCCACAACGGCGTGCTGTTTCTGGACGAACTGCCGGAGTTTCACCGGGACGCGCTGGAGGTGCTGCGGCAGCCGGTGGAGGACGGCAAGGTGACGGTGAGCCGGGCCGCGGCCACGGTGACCTGGCCAAGCCGGTTTATCCTGCTGGCGGCCATGAACCCCTGCAAATGCGGCTATTTCGGCCACCCCACCCGGGCCTGCACCTGCACCCCCAGCGCCATCGAGCGCTACCGCCACCGGGTGAGCGGCCCGCTGCTGGACCGCATCGACCTGCATGTGGAGGTGGGGCCGGTGCAGTACGACGAACTGGCCGGCAGCCAGCAGGCCGAGTGCAGTGCCGACATCCGCAAACGGGTCATCGCCGCCCGGGCCGTCCAGTCCGCCCGCTACGCCGGCGAGGGCATCCGCTGTAACAGCGAGTTGTCGGGGCGGCTGCTGCGCCGCTACTGCCAGCCGGACGCGGCGGCCGCCGCCCTGCTCCAGGCGGCCTTCGACCGGCTGGGGCTCTCCGCCCGGGCCTACGACCGCATCCTCAAGGTCAGCCGCACCATCGCCGACCTGGCGGGCTGCGAGCAGATCGGCGCGGTGCATCTGGCCGAGGCGCTGCAATACCGCTCGCTGGACCGCAAATACTGGTACGACAAATGAGCGTTTCGCCGCGCGCCTTGCCTTTTGCCGGGGAATGTGCTACTATATGAGAACGGTCGGTTCCGGCCGGATCCTGCCACCGGGTAGAGAATGCTGCGGCATTCGTTTGCGCATCGTTAGGTCTTTGAAGATGCGCAGGCGGATGCCGTTTTTTTGGAGGGTACCGATTGAACGCACTCGCTTTGCACAACTATTTTTCCCGGGCGGAAAAGCTGCTCTGGCTTTCCTCCGTGACCCTGATCCTTGCCGCCTTTCTGGCCTTTGACCGGGGAAACCTCACCGCGCTGGCGGCCTCCCTCATCGGCGTCACCTCTCTTTTGTTCAACGCCAAGGGCAATCCCGTGGGGCAGGTCATCGGCATCGCCTTCTGCCTGCTCTACGGCTTCATATCCTGGCACTACGCCTATTACGGCGAGATGATCACCTATCTGGGCATGACCTTCCCCATGTCGGTGGTGACGCTGGTGATCTGGCTGCGCAACCCCTACAACGGCGACCGGATGTGTGTGCAGGTGAACCGGCTGCGGCCGTTGGACCTGCTCTGGCTGGCGGTGGTGACGGCGGCGGTCACGGTGGTGTTCGGTTTCCTGCTGCGGGCGCTGAACACCGCGAACCTGGTACCCAGCATCGTGTCCATCTCCACCAGCACCATCGCGGTGTACCTCTCCTGGCGGCGCAGCCCCTGGTTCGCCGTGGGCTACGCCCTCAACGACCTGGTGCTGATCGTGCTTTGGGCGCTGGCCGCGGCCGAGGACCCGGGGGCGGTGTCCATGCTCATGTGCTTTATCGCCTTCCTGGCCAACGACCTCTACGGGTTCCGCAACTGGCGGCGGATGCTGCGCCAGCAGACCGCCTGATCCTGGCAGTCAAAACGGCCGCCGGGCCGTCCCCCCTTCCCGAGGGACGGCCCGGCGGCCTTGCTTTTTATGTCAGCGGGCGTAGCCGGTGGCGGGATCCACCACGCTGCGCAGCGGCTGCCCGGCGAAAAACCGGCGCAGATTTTCCTCACACAGTTCCACCACCCGCTCCAGCGTCTCCGGCTGGGCGTACTGCCCCGACACATGGGGCGTGAGGATGGTGTTGGGGGCGCTCCACAGCGGGTGATCCGCCGGCAGCGGCTCCGGGTCGGTGACGTCCAGCGCGGCCCCGCCGAGCCGCCCCCTCTCCAGGGCGCGGCAGAGAGCGTCGGTGTCCACCGCGCTGCCCCGGCCCACGTTGAGCACCACCGCCCCCTGCTTCAAAAGGCCGATGCGGCGGGCGTCCAGGGTGTGCCGGGTGGCGTCGCCCCCCGGCAGGCACAGGGCCACCACGTCGGCGGCGGGCAGCAGCTCGTCCAGCCGGTCGGGGCCGTACACCCTCAGGACCCAGTCAGGGGCTGCGGCGGGGCGGCGGCGCACCCCCACCACCTCGGCCCCCAGGGCGGCGGCCCGCCGGCCAAAGGAGCGGCCGATGTCCCCGAAGCCCACCACCAGCACCCGGCTGCCGGCCAGCAGCCGGATAAAGCCCAGGGGCTGCCACCGGTGTCCCCTCTGGTTTTCCAGATAGTCCGGCAGCCGCCGGAACAGCGCCAGCAGCGCCGCCAGCATATACTCGGCGATCACCGTGCCGTAGGCCCCGGTGGCGTTGGTGAGCACCGCCCCCGCCGGCAGCCGGCCGGGGACGCAGTAGCCCTCGGTGCCGGCGTTGTTCAGCTGGAGCCAGCGCAGCGACCGGCAATGGCGCAGCTGGGCGGGGTCGGCCAGGTTGCCCAGGATGATCTGCGCCCATTCCAGGTCGGCGGGGCCCGCCGCCGCCTTTTCCACAAAGCGCATCGGATGGCCCGGCGCGGCGGCGGCAAGACGCGCCCGCTGGCCGTCGTTCAGCGGCAGGGTGACAAGGATGTTCATGGATCGCACTCCTTCTGCGGTTTGCCTGCAAAAGCGCCGCGGCCAGCGCAAAAGGTCCGGGCAGAAACCCCTGCCCGGACCCGGCGGCGCGCAGGCGCGCTCATTGTTTTTCCTGTGTTGTTTCGTCCCGCTTTTTCTCGCCGAAGCGGTATTCGGTGCCGTTCAACAGGCGCCGGATGTTGGCCCGGTGCATCCAGACCACCAGCACGGCCATGGCCAGGGCGCACAGGGTGGTGAACAGCACGTCCCGCCCGGCGTACCAGCTGTAAAGGCCGGTAAAGACGGGATAGAGCACCGCCACCGTCACCGAGGCGAGGCTGACGATGCGGCTCGCGAAGGCGATGGAAAAGAAGACCACCGCCAGCGCCAGCAGCACCACCGGCTCGCTGGCCAGGATGGCCCCGGCGGCCACCGCCACGCCCTTGCCGCCCTTGAAGCCGAACCACACCGGCCACAGATGGCCGCACACCGCGCCGATGGCCGCCAGATACCCGGCATAGACGCCGTTGACCGCCACGCCGCCGGTGAGCAGCGTGCCCGCCCAGCGGCAGAGCATCACCGCCGCCACCCCCTTGAGCATGTCGCCCGCCAGGGTGAGGGCCGCGGCCTTTTTGCCGTAGGTGCGCAGGATGTTGGTGGTGCCTGCGTTGCCGCTGCCCTTGGTGCGGATGTCCTCGTGGTAGAGGCAGCGGCTCACCACCACGCCGAAGTTGATGCTGCCGAAGAGATAGCCCACCAGCAGCGGGATGGCGCCCATAAAGAGCACCGCCTGGGTCAGAGTCATGGTCTGCACCCTCCTTTGCGTTGATGCGCGGGCATCACTTGGTGCTGCCGTCGCCCCGCTCGCGGACGATCAGCCGCACGGGGGTGCCCTCCAGCCCGAAGGTCTCCCGGATCTGGTTCTCGATGTAGCGCTGGTAGGAGAAGTGGAACAGGTCCTTGCGGTTCACAAAGCACACAAACGTGGGCGGGCGGGTGGAGATCTGGGTCATGTAGTAGATCTTCAGCCTCCGGCCCTTGTCGCTGGGGGGCTGCACCCGGGCGGTGGCCCGGGCCAGCAGCTCGTTGAGCATGCCGGTGGTCACCCGCAGGGCGTTCTGCTCGTCCACATACTTGATGAGCTGGAACAGCCGGTCCACCCGCTGCCCGGTCTTGGCGCTGATGAAGATGATGGGCGCGTAACTCATGAAGCTGAAGTCGTTCATCAGCTTCTTGCGCACGGCGTCCATGGTCTTGTCGTCCTTTTCCACCGCGTCCCACTTGTTCACCGCGATGATGCAGGCCTTTCCCTGCTCGTGGGCGTAGCCGGCCACCTTGCTGTCCTGCTCGGTGAAGCCCTCCACCGCGTCGATCATAATCACGCACACCCGGCTGCGCTCCACCGCCGCCAGGCTGCGCAACACGCTGTAGCGCTCCACGCCGCTCTCCACCTTGCCCCGCTTGCGCAGGCCGGCGGTGTCGGTGAAGACAAAGCTGCCGTACTGGTTGTCCACCCGGCTGTCGATGGCGTCGCGGGTGGTGCCGGCCTCGTTGGCCACGATCATCCGCTCCTCGCCCAGGATGTAGTTCACCAGGCTGGATTTGCCCACGTTGGGCCGGCCGATCACCGCCACGGTGATGCGCTCGTCCTCCTCGGCGCCGTCCTGGGCGTCGGGCAGGTGGGCGCACACCGCGTCCAGCAGATCGCCGGTGCCGTGGCCGTGCACGCTGGACACCGGGAACACCTCGCCCAGCCCCAGGCTGTAAAAATCGTAGAGTTCCAGCGGCGGCTCGCCCACCTTGTCGCACTTGTTCACCGCCAGCACCACCGGCTTGCCGCTGCGCATGAGCATGGCGGCCACGTCCCGGTCCTGGGCGGTGACGCCGGCGTTGATGTCGGTGACCATGATGATGCAGTCCGCCGCGTCGATGGCCACCTGGGCCTGCTGGCGGATGTGGGCCAGGATGCCGTCCGCCTCGTTGGGGTCGATGCCGCCGGTGTCCACCAGCAGAAATTCCCGGTTCTGCCACTCGCACTCGCCGAAGATGCGGTCCCGGGTGACGCCGGGGGTGTCCTCCACGATGGCCAGCCGCTGGCCGACCAGTTTATTGAACAGGGTCGATTTGCCCACATTGGGGCGGCCGACCACTGCCACGATGGGTTTTCCCATATTGTTTCGCCTCCGTTCGTCGGTTGGGATGGGTGCGCTTTACGACAGCCGGAAGCCCAGCAGCGCCCGGGCCAGCGCCCCGCCGCCGCAGGGCAGCAGGTGCACCTTCACCCCCAGGGCCTTTTCCAGCCTGGGGATGGTCCAGTCGTCCAGAAAGCGGTCCTTCTCGTCCCGCAGCATCACCTCGGGCACGCCCAGATGCCGGCTTTTCAATTTCCCCTTGCACTGGGCCACGATGTCGGTGGCGGTGACAAGGCCGGTCACGCTCACGTTGCCGCCGAAAAAATCGTTGCGCACCGGGTACACCGTCAGCCGCACCTGGGGGTAGCGCCGGCTCAGCGCATCGGCCGCCTGGCCGATGAGGGGCGCCGCCAGCGTGCCGGTGACCAGATCCATTTTGCGGGGCAGCACCGGCCAGCGGGGCCGGTGGGCGCGCAGTTCCTCGAAAAACTCCTCGTGGAACAGCCGCCACATCCCCACCCCGTTTTCCAGCTGGGGATAATCCTCGTAAAAAGCGTCCGGCGGCACGGGCCGCCCGGCGCAGAGGTACCACTCGTCGCCGGGATACACCAGCCGGCAGCCGTACTGCTCCTTGCAGCGGTTGCCCCAGCGCTCCAGGATGTCCAGCACCTCGCGGCTGGAGGCCGCGTCGTAGGCCGTCAGCGGGTAGAGGCCCTTGCGGTAGCGGGTCAGCCCGCTGGGCACCGCGGCGATGCTGGCCGCCGCCGGGTACAGCCGGCACAGATCGCTCAGCGTTTTCTCCAGCGCCGCGCCGTCGTTGATGCCCCGGCAGAGCACCAGCTGAAAGTTCATCTGGATGCCCGCCTGGGCAAACCGGTCCAGATACTCCAGCACCCGCCCCGCGTTCTTGTTGGCCATCATCCGCACCCGCAGGTCCGGGTCGGTGGTGTGCACCGAGATGTTGATGGGCGAGATGTGCATCTTGACGATGCGCTCGGCCTCCCGCTCGGAGAGGTTCGTGAGGGTGATATAGTTGCCGAACAGAAAGGAGAGGCGCTCGTCGTCGTCCTTGAAATAGAGCGTTTCCCGCAGGCCCTTGGGCATCTGGTCGATGAAGCAGAACATGCAGTGGTTGGCGCAGGAGTGCTTTTTGTCGATCAGATAGGTCTCAAACTCACAGCCGAAGGGCTCATACTCCCCCTTCTCCGCCTGCAGGTATTCCAGCTTCCCGCCCCGCTGCACCGCCAGGCGCAGCGAAGGGCCGGAGGTGTAGAACTGGTAGTCCAGCATGTCGTTGATCTCGTTGCCGTCGGCGCTGAGCAGGGTGTCGCCGGCACGCAGGCCCAGTTTTTCCGCCGCCGAGCCCTTGTCCACACTTTTGATGCGAACCGCCATTTCCTTCTTGCCGCCTTTCTGCCGGATTTCAAAAGAAAAAGGGGAAGGCGCTGCCCTCCCCTTACTTCTGCGGGAAGCGGATCACGCTTCCTTCTTGACGATTTCCTTGCCCTTGTAGTAGCCGCAGTTGCCGCATACCTGATGGGGGAGCTTGTACTCGCCGCACTGGCTGCATTTGACCAGAGCGGGGGCCTCCAGCTTCCACACAGAGGAGCGACGCTTGTCGCGCCGTGCCTTGGAAACCTTTCTCTTGGGTACTGCCATTTTAAGCACCTCCTCTAATGTGAATCTTCGCTTAGCAGTTGTTTTAATATAGCAAGCCCTTGGTTTGCGGCAGGCGTTTCGGCCTCTGCCGTACAGCAGGAACAGCCTGCCGCTTTGGGTTGTCCGCAAACGGGGCATAGCCCTTGACAATCCGGGCTGCAAAGCAGCACGGTGGGGAACTCCAGCACCAGTTCCTGAAAGGCGAGCTCGTCAATGTCAAGCACGCCCTGTTCGCTGATGGGAAGTTCCAGCTCGTCGCTTTCGAGATCGGCCTGGCCCACGGACCAGTGCCGCTGGATGCTGCACGAGCAGGACGCGGGCGCAAGGCACCGCGCGCAGGGGGCGGTCACCTCAGCCTGGAGGGCAAGATGCAGCTGCGCTTTGCCGTTTTCGTCCAGCGCGGCGCCAAACTCGCCGGTGACCGGCCCGACCGGTTCATAGCCCGGCCAGTCCCAACCGGAAAGGTCGCATTCCAGCGCCGCCGTGTAGGGCACGCGCCCGGTGCGCAGGAACTGTTTCAGGTCAAAATGCATACTTCACCTCAAAAAGACCGCCTAACTATTATATCCAATGCGCCCTTCTTTGTCAACACATAATTTTAAAGCGGGGGCCATTTTTTTGACCCCCGCCCCAAACGCACCTCTGCGCGCCTTACAGGTACTTCTTCACGTCTTCGGGCAGGTCCTCGGCCGCCGCGGAGATGGTGATGGTCACGTTGGTGCCGGCGGTGGCGGCCAGGCCCTCCACCTTGGCCAGGAACGCGCCCAGGCCGGCCAGGTCGTGATTGCAGGTCTTCATGATGCCGTCGATGAACAGCTCGGTGATATCGTAATTGCCGGCCAGTACGCCCGCCACAAAACCATAAAGCATCTCGTAACCGCTGATGCCGTATCCGTCAAGGTCCACCAGGCGGGCGGCATGGTCGATGTCGTAGGTCAGCTGCATGGACTTCTCAAGCACGACCACGTTGCCGGCGGTGCTCTTGGTCACGGCATTGATGTGCTCGATCATCGTCTTGGTCTTGCCGGTGCCTTTGGTGCCAACGATCAGTTTAATCATATAGAGGGTACCTCCTTTATTTTTCAGGACGCGGACGAATGGGCCCGCGCCCATACGGCTCATGTGTTATTGCAGCTTCGCTTCCAGTTCGGCCTTGCGGTCCTCGTAGCCGGGCTTGCCCAGCAGCGCGAACATGTTCTTCTTGTAACTCTCCACGCCGGGCTGATCGAAGGGGTTCACGCCCAGCATATAGCCGCTGATGGCGCAGGCCCGCTCGAAGAAGTAGATCAGCCAGCCCAGGTCGTACTCGGAAAGGCCGGGCACCTCCAGCAGGATGTTGGGCACGTTGCCGTCGGTGTGGGCCAGCACGGTGCCCTGCATCGCCTTCTGGTTCACCACGCTCATGTTCTGGCCGGCCAGGAAGTTCAGCCCGTCCCGGTTCTCGGCGTCCTCCTCGATGAACAGGTCCTTCGCGGGGGCGGCGATGTTCACCACCGTCTCGAACATAATGCGGCTGCCCTCCTGGACGAACTGGCCCATGCTGTGCAGGTCGGTGGAGAAGATCACGCTGGTGGGCATCAGGCCCTTGTTGTCCTTGCCTTCGCTCTCGCCGTAAAGCTGCTTGTACCACTCGTTCATCATGGTAAAGTTTGGCTCGTAGGCGGCCATCAATTCAACGCTCTTGCCCTTGCGGTACAGAATGTTGCGGGCGGCGGCGTATTTGTAGCAGTCGTTGTCCGGCGTGCAGGCGGAATACTCGGCCCGGGCGTCCGCCGCGCCCTGCATCAGCCGGTCGATGTCGCAGCCGGCGCAGGCGATGGGCAGAAGGCCCACGGCGGTGAGCACCGAGTAGCGGCCGCCCACGTCGTCGGGCACCACAAAGGTGGGCCAGCCCTCCTCGTCCGCCTCTTGTTTCAGGGTACCGCGGGTCTTGTCGGTGGTGGCGTAGATGCGGTTTTTGGCCTCCTCCTTGCCATAGCGGTCCTCCAGGTACTTTTTGAAGACCCGGAAGGCCAGCGCCGGCTCGGTGGTGGTGCCGGACTTGGAGATCACGTTCACGCTCACCCGTTTGCCCTCGCAGCAGGCCAGGATGTCGTTCAGATAAGCCGGCGAGATGGAGTTGCCGGCGAAGAAGATCTGGGGCGTATCCTTGCAGGTGCAGTTGTACATCTGGCCCTTGATGGCCTCGATGGCGGCACGGGCGCCCAGGTAGGAGCCGCCGATGCCGATGACCACCAGCACGTCGGAATCCGAGCGGATCTTGGCCGCCGCGGCCTTGATGCGGGCGAACTCCTCCTTGTCGTAGTTGACGGGCAGATCCACCCAGCCCAGAAAATCGTTGCCGGGGCCGGTGCGCTCCTCCAACAGTTTGTGGGCCGTTTCCACCTGGGGCCAGATGGCGCCCCACTCGCCCTCGTTCACAAAGCCCTTCAGGTGTTTTCCGTTGAATTTCACGCTCATGTTATGCTCTCCCGTCCTCTTGCCCGGCCCGCCGCCGGGGCTGTCTGTCCGGGCGGCAAAAGCCGGGTGTTTGTTTGTAATAACTATACCGTTTTGCCCGTATAAAGTCAAGGTGGGCAGGCCGGGATTTGCCAAAAAATCAGAGGGCGATCAGCGCGCTCAGCAGCCGCTCAAACCCCAGGCGCGCCGTCATGGGCTGCACCTCTTCAGCCGCCGTGACCGGCCAGGCGCCCAGCGCCGTCTCGCCGGAATACACCGTCACCGTGCCCACCTGCTGCCCCTCGGCCAGCGGGGCGGCGAGGGTCTGGGGCAGTTCCAGCACGGCGGAGAGGGACGCGCCCTCCCCTTTTTTTACCAGCAGCTTTTCGGGCGCCGCGTAGCGCAGGCCCACCGTCTCCCGGGCGCCGCCGGTCACCGGCAGGCTGGCCGGGGCGTTTTCCGGCGCGGGGGCGGCGGCGTTTTCAAAATTCGCAAAGCCGTAGTCCAGCAGGGCGGTGGCGGCGTCGAACCGCTCGCCGCTGGACGCCGCCCCCAGCACCACCGCCAGCAGGTCAAGGCCGTCCCGGCTGGCGCTGGCGGAGATGCACACCCCCGCGCCGCTGGTGGTGCCGGTCTTGAGGCCGGTGATGCCCTGGTAGCGCTTGAGCAGCTTGTTGGTGTTGAGCAACTGGGTGGTGCCGCCCCGCAGCGTGTCCATCCAGATCGTTGTGTACCCGGTGATCTGCGGGTGTTTCAGCAGCATCTCCCGGCTCATGATGGCCACGTCCCGGGCGGTGGACAGGTGCCCCTCCTCGTCCAGCCCGCAGGCGTTTTTAAAGGTGGTGTTCGCCATGCCCAGCGCCGCGGCCTTCTGGTTCATCTGCTCCACAAAAGCCGGCTCCGAACCGCCGATGAACTCCGCCACCGCCACCGCCGCGTCGTTGGCGCTGGACACGCAGATGGCCTTGATCATCTCGTCCAGGGTGAAGGTCTCCCCCGGCTCCAGCCAGATCTGGCTGCCGCCCATGTTGTAGGCGTGGTCGGAGACGGGCACCGTGTCCTGCAGGCTCACCTTCCCCGCCTCGATGGCCTCAAAGGTGAGCAGCAGGGTCATCACCTTGGTGATGGAGGCGATGGGCATGGGGGTGTCCGGCTCCTTTTCATAGAGCACCGTGCCGCTGGACAGGTCGATCAGCAGCGCGGCGCGGCAGGGCACGTCGAAGTCGGGCAGGGCAAAGCGCCCGGTGGAGAGCGTCTCGGCCGAGGCGGGCAGACACATCGCCGCCGCCAGCACCAGGCACAGCGCCAGGGCCAGCAGTCTTTTTTTCAGCATAAAGACATCTTCCTCTCTTTTCACAGGCCCGGGGGCCGGTTTTGTCTATGGTATGTATATGCCGCCCGGGGGGAGATATAGCCCCGCGCCCTTGCGAATTTGCCCGCCGGGCCGTATAATAGGCCCAGAACACCCGCCGTTTTCGGCGTTTTGCAAAGGAGACACATTCATGCGCGTGAGCTTTTACACCCTGGGCTGCAAGGTGAACCAGAACGAGACCGGGGCGCTGGAGCAGCTGTTTTTGCGCCGGGGCTATACCCTCGCGGCCGAGGGCGAGGCGGCGGACGTCTATGTGGTGAACAGCTGCACGGTCACCGCCGGGGGCGACAAGAAGAGCCGCCAGTGGCTGCGGCGGGCCAAGCGCCGCAACCCGGACGCGGTGACGGTGCTGGCGGGCTGCTACCCCCAGGCGTTTCCCGAGGAGGCCGCGGGCCTGGAGGAAGCGGACGTGGTGGTGGGCAACGTGGGCCGGGCCGCCATGCTGGAGGACATCCAGAAAGCGCTGGACAGCGGCGAGCGGGTGGTGGACGTGCGCGCCCACGAGAAGGGCGAGCGGTTCGAGGAACTGCCCATGGAGAGTTTCGAGGGCCACACCCGGGCCTTCATCAAGGTGCAGGACGGCTGCAACCGCCGCTGCGCCTACTGCGTCATCCCCCGGGCCCGGGGCGCCAGCCGCAGCCGCAGCGAGGCCAGTGTGCTGGCGGAACTGGCGGCGCTGGCCTCCGCCGGTTATAAAGAGGTGGTGCTCAGCGGCATCAACCTGCCCAGCTACGGCAAAGACACCGGCACCGATCTCGTGAGCCTGATCGAGGCCGCGGCCAAGGTGGAGGGCATCCAGCGCATCCGGCTGGGGAGCCTTGAGCCGGACCTGCTGGACGACGAGTCCATCGCCCGGATGGCGGCGGTGCCTCAGCTGTGCCCCCAGTTCCACCTCTCGCTGCAGAGCGGCTGCACCGCCACGTTGCGGCGGATGCGCCGGGTGTACACCGCCGACGAGTACGCCCGGGTGGTGGAAAAGCTGCGGGCGGCCTACGGCGGCGCGGCCAGCTTCACCACCGACGTGATCGTGGGCTTTGCCGGCGAGACGGAGGAGGAGTTCTGCGAGAGCCTGGCCTTCGTGCAGGCCCAGCGCTTTTTGAAGGTGCATGTGTTCCCCTACTCCCGCCGGGCGGGCACGCCGGCGGCGGATTTCCCCGACCAGCTCACCGAGGCGGAGAAGGCCGACCGGGTGCACCGGATGCAGACGGCGGCGGACGCGGTGCGAAACGACCTTGCCCGGGCAATGGCGGGCAGCGAGGACACCGTGCTGCTGGAAAAGCCGCTGAGCGCCAGCCTTTTCACCGGCTACACCCGGCTGTATCTGCCGGTGGCGGTGAAGGCCCCCGGCGCGGCGGCGGGGCAGATCCTGCCGGTGCGACTGCTGGACTGGGACGGCGAGCGCGCCCGGGCCGAGGCCCTTTGACGGAACAGACAGAAAGCGGCGCTTTCCCTTTGGCGTGGAGGGAAGGCGCCGCTTATTATCGTTATTGCCGGTTTCCCGCCGGGGCGCGGCGGGCGGCCAGCACCTCCCGCAGCTGACGCCCCGCCCCCAGGGGCAGCAGAAAGAGGCAGAACAGCCCGCCGGTGGCCGCACCGCTGCACGCCACCTGCCACAGATCGCCCGCCGGGGCCGCGATGCGCACCAAGGTCTGCCCCAAAGCCGCCGCCGCGGCAAAAAGCAGCGCCGGCTGGAAAAACCACTCGAACCACCGTGTGCGGATGCCGGTGACCTTGCGGATGCGGAAGATGTTCAGCAGCGCCGAGGTCACGTTGGAGGCCCACATCACCGCCAAAAAACCCGCCATGCCCAGGCGGGGCATGAGCAGCAGCACCAGCGCGATGCGCAGCACCGAGTCCCAGAGGCTGAAGCGGAAGGTGGCCACCTCCTCCCCCAGGCCCTTGAGGATGGAGTCGCCCATGGCGTCCAGATACATCCCGGGCAGCACCGGGGCCAGCACCAGCAGGTAAAGGCCCACGCTCTCGTCGTGGTAGAGCAGGCGCGCCAGCGGCGCCGCGTTCAGGGCGATGAGCCCGCCCGCCAGCACCGAAAACAGGTTGGTGAACAGCATGATGCGGCCCACCAGCGTCTCCAGCGTGCGGCGCTGGCCCAGGATGTGCGCCCGGGTGATCTCCGGCAGCAGCAGGGTGGCCAGCGGCGTTAAAAAGGAGAAGGGAAAGAGCAGCACCGGCATGGCCATGCCCTTGAGCGCGCCAAACTGGGCCAGGCTCTCCGCCCGGCTGCCGAGAAAGGCCAGCAGACAGGCGGGCACCAGCATATTCTCCGCCGTGTGGAGGGCGCTGTCCAGGCAGCGGCCTCCCTCCACCGGCAGCAGGATGTGCCGGATGCGCCCGCCGGTGTCCGGCGGGGGAACGGGGTGCACATCGCCGAACAGGCGGCGGGCATCTTTGCGGCAGTCGTGCCAAAGCAGCAGGCAGGCCAGCGCCTCGCTGACGGTGTTGCCCGCCACCAGCGCGGCACAGGCGTACTGCGCGCCCCACGCGCCCGCCGCCGGCAGCACCGCCGCCGCCATGGCGATGCGCACCGCCTGCTCAAAGACCTGGCTTTTCACCCCGGGGCCCACCCGCTGCCGGGCGAAGAAATACCCCTTGTACACCGCCGCCAATGCCATGAAGGGCAGGCTGGGGGCCAGCACCAGCAGGCTCAGGGCGGCGCGCGCGTCCCCCAAAGCGAGGCGGGCCAGCGGCTGCGCCAGAGCCCCCTGGGCCGCCCCCGCGGCAAGGCCCAGCCACAGCGCCAGGTGTGTCAGCCGGGCCATCACGCCGGCGGCCCGGGCGGGCACCGGGCGGGCCAGTTCCTCGGCGGCCAGGCGGGTGGCAGCCACCGAGATGCCCGCCGTGGCGGCGGTGATGCTCATGCCGTAGACCGTGAAGATCAGCTGATAAAGGCCCATCCCCTCGGCTCCCAGCAGCCCCGCGATGTACACCCGCAGCACCATGCCCGCCGCCCGCAGGCCCAGGCCGGTGACCGTGAGGATCGCCGCGTTTTTCAGATAACTGCGCACACCGGCCATGGATCCGCCCCCCTGTTTGTCTCGCTCCATTCTTATGCGCACGGCGGCAAAAAGTATGCCCCGCCACCTTTTCTTCCCCGCCGGTTTGTGCTACTATTAAGAGGACTACAACAGGAGGTTTTTGTATGATCGAAACGATCCGACAGGCGGCCGCCTTCCTGCGGGAGAGGCTGCCCGCCGCGCCCCAGGTGGGGCTGGTGCTGGGCAGCGGCCTGGGCGGCCTTGCAGACCGGCTGGAAAACCCGGTGTACATCCCCTATGCCGAGATCCCGGGCTTTGCGGTGTCCACCGCGCCGGGCCACGCCGGGCGCTTTGCGGCCGGGCTGCTGGCGGGCAAACAGGTGCTGTGCATGCAGGGCCGGCTGCACTTTTACGAGGGGCACTCCATGGAGGACATCGTCTTCCCCGTGCGGGTGATGAAGGAGCTGGGCATCGGGGCGCTCATCCTCACCAACGCCGCCGGGGGCGTGAACCTGGACTTTGCGGTGGGCGACCTGATGGTCATCGAGGACCACATCAACTTTATGGGCCGCAACCCCCTCACCGGCCCCAACGACGAGGCGGTGGGCCCCCGCTTTTGCGACATGACCTTCGCCTACACCCCCGCGCTGCGCCAGCTGGCGCTGGAGGTGGCCGCCCAGCAGGGCATCCAGGTGCGCACCGGCGTGTATCTGGGCTATATGGGCCCCAGCTATGAGACCCCGGCGGAGATCCGCGCCTTCCGCACCCTGGGTGCCGACGCGGTGGGCATGAGCACCGTGCCCGAGGTGATCGCCGCCAGCCACTGCGGCCTGCCGGTGCTGGCCATCAGCCTGATCACCAACATGGCGGAGGGCATTGAAAAGAAGAAGCTTTCGGGCGAGGAGGTCATCGCCATCGCCGACCGGCGCGCCCAGGTCCTGCAGGGCCTGGTGCAGGGCGTGGTGGCGCGGCTGTGACCCGTCGTTCCGCGAGATAAAGGAGAGGAAAAGCCAATGAGCGAATGCACCCATGATTGCAGCAGCTGTTCCGCCAATTGCGCCAGCCGCCAGAACCCCCAGGACTTTCACGAACCGCCCCACCAGCTGAGCAGCATCAAAAAGGTCATCGGCGTGGTGAGCGGCAAGGGCGGCGTGGGCAAGAGCATGACCAGCGCCCTGCTGGCGGTGGAGATGCGCCGCCGGGGCTACCGGGTGGGCGTGCTGGACGCCGACATCACCGGCCCCTCCATCCCCAAGCTCTTCGGCATCCACGGCCGGGCGCTGGGGGATGAAAACGGCATCTGGCCCATCCAGAGCCGCACCGGCATCGACGTGATGAGCGTGAACCTTTTGCTGGAAAACGAGGAGGACCCGGTGGTGTGGCGCGGGCCGGTGATTGCCGGGGCGGTGAAGCAGTTCTGGCAGGAGGTCATCTGGAAGGATGTGGACTTCCTGTTCGTGGACATGCCTCCGGGAACCGGCGACGTGCCCCTGACCGTGTTCCAGACCCTGCCGGTGGACGGCATTGTGGTGGTGACCAGCCCGCAGGAACTGGTGAGCATGATCGTGGGCAAGGCCGTGAAGATGGCCCAGATGATGAACATCCCCATCCTGGGCGTGGTGGAGAACATGAGTTACCTGGTCTGCCCCGACTGCGGCAAAAAGATCTCCGTCTTCGGCGACAGCCATCTGGAAGAGACTGCCCAAAAGTTCGGCGTGAAGGTGCTGGCGAAGATGCCGCTGGACCCGCAGCTGACCGCCTGCGCCGACGGCGGCGCCATCGAGACCTATGTGACCGACGCGCTGAGCGGCGCGGCGGACGCGGTACAGGCCTTGCTGGGTGACGCGCAATGAAAAAGCGTCCCGGCCTGTGGCGGCAGCTGCGCCAGGGGCTCAGCCCCCTGCTGGTGATCACTTGGCTGGTGGTGCTGGCGGTGGTGTTCGGCCTGGCCGTTTTCAGCTGGCAGGCGTTCCTGTAAAACGAAACGGGCGGGGCTGTGTTCCGGCACAGCCCCCTTTTTGAGCGCGCGGCCGCATGCGGCGGCGCTTCCGTCCCCGGGAACGGCCGGGCGCTGCGGCGCCGCGCAGAGCGGTCCGCCGCGGTCCCCGCACTTTTGGAGCGGGGCCAACCAGTAAAAAAAGCCCTCGTGCCATGGCACGAGGGCTTTTTTTACTGGTTACAGCGCAAAGCTGTTTGTTCTCGTTCTCCGGAGCAAAGGCTCAGCCGTATGCCCGCATCCTTTGGAGAATGTCGTAAATCTGTTCAAAAGCCTCCGCCTTGTGGGAGGGGACCCAGTTGTTCCGCTCCTCGTCGTAGACCTTCCACGACTTTTCCTCCTGCGCCCAGGCCCAGAGATCGACCCGGCTGGCGCCATGCTCAAACTTGGGCACGAAGCCTCCGGCGGGCAGGTCCTCCCAGTTGAGGGTGGTGCAGCTGAAGGCGTTTTCCGCCGTGAGTTTCACCATCCCCTGATAGGCCGAGTGGCCCAGGATCTGCAGGTCCTCGGCGTTGATGGCCCCCATCTCCCGCAGGTCATCCAGAAACGCGTCGTACTGCGCCCGGGTCATGGAGCGGGGATCGTACTTTTCCGCCAGAGCCTTCCATTCCCCGGAGGTCATGGTCTCATCCAGATCGGGCTGTTCTTCATGGGTGCCGGGGTTGCGGGCAAAGTAGTCCGCGAAATACGCGTTCATGGCCGCCCGATCCTCCTCGTCCCTGGGCACCACAATGCTGGCCGTTGGCGCGGTGCCGTTCACGACCTCGCTCCAACTCACGGTTTTCAGTTGGGAGGCATCGGCCGTATTGGGGGTGTTGGCCGCGTTTTTGTGGGATGTGCGGAGCGTTCTGTCATTCAAAGGCATCATTCCGATGGAACCGATCATAGCTGCATTCCTCGCTTTTCTTCAAAACATATCTCCTGTATTTTTATCGGCACAACTCCCGAAACATATAAGAGAGCCGGGAAATATTTTCAAATTCACTCTGCGGGCATATAACAGCACGCAACGGCGGCACGCGCCTCTCGCACCGTTCCGCTGGCGGCATGCCCCAGAACGCAAGCGCTTTTGGGCAGGGGCCTCATTCCCTTTCGCAAAAGCGTCCGCAACAAAAACAACCGCAGATCATCGCCCTGGATGACCTGCGGCTGTTCTGTTTGTTCCGCGCTTTATTCCACGCCGGTCACTTCGTAGCCCGCGTCGGTGACGGCGGCGGTGAGGGCCGCGTCCTCCACCGGAGCGGACAGGGTGACCTTGGCGCACTTACCCTCCAGGTCGGCCTTGGCGGAAGCCACGCCGGCCACCGCGGCCAGCGCCTTCTCCACCCGGGCGGTGCAGTGGCCGCAGGCCATGCCCTCGATGTGAATGGTCTTTTCAGTCATGGCAGGTTCTCCTTTCGGCTGCGCCGGTGCGGCGCAGGATTCGTTATTTTGCGGCAGGCGCGGCGCGCCCTCGGGCGCGTCGGCCTGTTTCGGCTGGAAGAAGTTGAGCCGCAGCGCGTTGGACACCACGCACACGCTGGAAAGGCTCATGGCGGCGGCCCCGATCATGGGGTTGAGCACCAGCCCGAGGCTGTAAAGAGCCCCCGCCGCCACCGGGATACCGATGCTGTTGTAGAAGAAGGCCCAGAACAGGTTCTCCCGGATGTTGCGGATGGTGGCCCGGGAGAGGCGCAGGGCGTTCACCAGGTCCCACAGGTCGCTCTTCATCAGCACCACGTCGGCGCTGTCGATGGCCACGTCGGTGCCCGCGCCGATGGCGACGCCCACGTCCGCCCGCACCAGGGCCGGCGCGTCGTTGATGCCGTCGCCCACCATGGCCACCCGCCTGCCCTGCTGCTGCAGGGCGCGCACCTGAGCCTCCTTGTCCTGGGGCAGCACCTCGGCCACCACCTGCCCGATGCCCAGCTTCGCCCGGATGGCCTCGGCGGTGCGGGCGTTGTCGCCGGTAAGCATGATGACCGAAAGGCCCATGGCCTGCAATTCCCGGACGGCGGCGGCGCTGGTGGGCTTCACCGGGTCGGCGGCGGCCACCAGCCCCAGCAGTTTACCCTCGGCGGCAAAGTAGAGGGGCGTTTTGCCCTCCTGTGCCAGCCGCTCGGCCTCGGGGGCCGCCCAGGCGGTGTCCACCCCCTGCTCCTCCATCAGCCGCAGGTTGCCCGCAAGGCACTGCCGGCCCTCCACCACGGCCCGCACGCCCCGGCCGGGCAGGGCTTCGAACTGCTGTGTCTCGGGCAGAGCCACCTCCTTCGCGGCGGCCAGGATGGCCTCCGCCAGCGGGTGCTCGCTGGGCTTTTCCAGCGCGGCGGCCAGCCGCAGCAGCTGCTGTTTGTCCACACCGGGTGCGGGCAGCAGGTCGGTGACGACGGGCCGGCCCTCGGTGATGGTGCCGGTCTTGTCCAGCACCACGGTGTCGATCTTGTGGGCGTTCTCCAGCGCCTCGGCGTTTTTATACAGGATGCCCATCCGGGCGCCTTTTCCCGTGCCCACCATGATGGCCACCGGGGTGGCCAGGCCCAGGGCGCAGGGGCAGCTGATGACCAGCACCGAGATGGCACGGGCCAGGGCGAACTCCATCGTCTGCCCCAGGGCCAGCCAGACGCCAAAAGCAACAAGGGCGATGGCGATGACCACCGGCACGAACACGCCGCTGACCTTGTCCGCCAGCTTGGCGATGGGGGCCTTGGTGGCGCCGGCGTCCTGCACCAGGGCGATGATCTGGGCGAGGGTGGTGTCCTGCCCCACCTTTTCCGCCCGGAAGGTGAAGCTGCCCGCCCGGTTGATGGAGGCGGCGATGACCCGCGCGCCCGGGGCCTTTTCCGCCGGGATGCTCTCGCCGGTGACGGCGGATTCGTCCACGCTGGAAAGGCCGGTGAGCACCGTGCCGTCCACCGGGATGCGCATGCCCGGCTTGATGACCACCGTGTCCCCCACGGCCACTTCCCCGGCGGGGATCTCGGTCTCCACGCCACCCCGCAGCACCAGCGCGGTGTCCGGCGCCAGATCCATCAGGGCGCGGATGGCGGCGCCGGTGCGGCCCTTGGCCCGGGCCTCCAGAAACTTGCCCAGGGTGATGAGGGTGAGGATGGTGCCCGCCGACTCAAAGTAGAGGTCCATGCGGTAGCGGTCCACCAGCGCCAGGTCCCCCGTGCCCAGGCCCCAGCCGATGCGGTAGAGGGCGAACAGGCCGTAGACCACCGCCGCGGCGCTGCCCAGGGCGATGAGGCTGTCCATGTTGGGGCTGCGGTGCCACAGGCTCTTAAAGCCGGCGGAATAGAACTTGCGGTTCACATACAGGATGGGCAGCACCAGCAGAAACTGGGTGAGAGCAAAGGCCACCGCGCCCTCCCGCCCGTGGAAGAAGGCGGGCAGCGGCAGGCCCATCATGTGCCCCATGGAGATGTACATCAGCGGGATGAGGAAGGCCAGCGACACCGCCAGCCGTTTTTTCATCCAGCGCAGCTCCGCCTCGGCGGGGTCCTCCCCCGCCGGGGCCGCCTTGGCGGGGGAGGCACTGCCCGCCTGGGCCATCGGGCAGGCGCCGTAGCCCGCCTTTTCCACCGCGGCGCAGATGTCCGCCTCGCTCACGGCGGCGTCGTCGTATTCCACCTGCATGGAGTTGGCCAGCAGGTTCACCTGGGCCGTCTCCACGCCCTCCAGCTTGTTCACCGCCCGCTCCACCGCCGCCGAGCAGGCGGCGCAGCTCATGCCGGTGACGTCAAATTTCTGTTTCATCCCTTGGTTCTCCTTCGCATGCACAGCAGCAGCCCGCCTGCGGGGCGGGCGCGCCGAACAGTTCCTTCAGTTTTCGGGCCTGCCCCTCCAGCCGTTCCGCCTCCGCGGCCTGGCCCTGAGCCCGCCGGGTGGCGGCAAAGCTGGTGAGGGTGTGGTCCAGTGCGGCCAGCTGGGCGGCCAGGGCGCTCTCCTCCAGACGGGCGGCCCCGGCAAGGTCGCCCATCCGCCGCAGGATGTCCGCCCGCAGGCCCAGCCCCTCCTGGTTGCAGCTGGGCAGGTTGCCCAGCGCCGCCAGCGCCCGGTCGTATTGTTCCCGGTCGGCGTAGAGTTTCGCCAGCATCCGCCAGGCGGCGCGGCGCTGCTCCTCGTCGGGCAGTTCCACCGCCCGCTCAAAGGCCTCGGCGGCGGCGTCCCGCAGCTGCGCGCGGGCCGCCTCGTCATCGGTCTTATCCCCGAAGCCCGCCAGCAGAAAGCCCAGCCGGAACCGCAGCGTCAGGTCACCGGGGTACTCCCGCAGCCGCCGGCGGCAGTATTCCAGCGCGCCGCGCCAGTCGCCGCCGGCGAACATCTCCCGCGCCGCATTGCACAGCGCGTCGATCTCCTCGCCAGTGAGCTCCGGCCGAAAGCCCAGCAGCTCGTCGGCACTGCAGCCCAGCGCCCGGGCCAGCGGGCAGAGCAGGGCCACGTCCGGCAGCGCGCCGCCGGTCTCCCACTTGCTCACCGCCGCGCTGCTGACCCCCAGCTGCGCCGCCAGCTGCCCCTGGGTCAGGCCCTTCGCCCGCCGCAGCCGCTGCACCGTCTCGCCGATGGTGTTCATGCCCGTCACGCCCCTTTCGTTCCTTTCCCATCTTACCACAGCCCCCGCCGGGGCACAATGGAGCCGCCTTCAAACCGGTGGATGATTTTTTCAACCATTATTTGAATCGTGTAGCAAAAAACGGCGCGGGCTGAAACTCAGCCCGCGCCGCCGTTGGCTCTGCGGTTTGATCAGGTGTCCTGCAGTTCGCCCTTGCTGGCGGCCTTCAGGTAGGCGTTGATGAAGCCGTCCAGATCGCCGTCCATCACCGCCTGCACGTTGCCGTTCTCGTAGCCGGTGCGGTGGTCCTTCACCAGGGTGTAGGGCATGAACACATAGCTGCGGATCTGATGGCCCCAGGCGATCTCCTTCTGGACGCCCTTGATGTCGCTGATCTTGTCCAGATGCTCCTGTTCCTTGATCTGGTACAGCTTGGAGGCCAGCATCTTCATGGCGGTGTCCCGGTTCTGGAACTGGCTGCGCTCGGTCTGGCAGCTGACCACGATGCCGGTGGGCTTGTGGATCAGGCGCACCGCGCTGGAGGTCTTGTTGATGTGCTGGCCGCCCGCGCCGGAGGAGCGGTAGACCTGCATCTCGATGTCCTCGGGGCGGATCTCCACCTGGATGCTGTCGTCCAGTTCGGGCATGACCTCCAGGCTGGCAAAGCTAGTCTGACGGCGGCTCTGGCTGTCGAAGGGAGAGACGCGCACCAGCCGGTGCACCCCGTTCTCGCCCTTCAGCAGGCCGTAGGCGTTGGGGCCCTCCACCAGGATGGAGGCGCTCTTGAGGCCGGCCTCGTCGCCGTCCTGGTAATCCAGGGTGCTCACCTTGAAGCCGTGGGCAACGCCCCAGCGGTTGTACATCCGGAAGAGCATGTCCGCCCAGTCCTGGGCCTCGGTGCCGCCGGTGCCCGCGTGGAAGGTGAGGATGGCGTTGTTCTTGTCATACTGGCCGCTGAGCAGGGTGATGAGCTGCAGCTCCTCCACGGCTTTCGCCACCGCGTTCACCGACTCCTCCGCCTCGGGGATGAGGGAGGGGTCGTTCTCCTCCTCGCACAGCAGCACCATGGTGTCCGCGTCGTCGCACAGGGTCTTGAGTTTGGCGTACCGCTCCAGCTTGCCCTTGAGCGCGCTCATCTCGCTGAACACCTTGCCGCTGGCCTCGGTGTCGTCGTAAAAGCCGGGCATGGTCATCTTGTGCTCCAGCTCGGCCACCCGCTTTTCGCTGGCGTCGATGGCCAGCGCGTCGCCCAGTTCCGCCACGGCCTGCCGGTGCTCGCCCATCTGCATTTTCAGTTCGTCAATGGTGATCATATCGCAATTCCCTTCTGTGTGCTCTAAACATATCCCATAGTAGTATAGCCGAAACCCGGCGCAAAGTAAAGGGTTTTGCCCTCCGCCCCATTTGCATTTTGCCCCTGTTTGCGCTACAATAGCATCAAATACCGTCTGCCGGCCACCGGGCCGGCGAAAAGGAGTTTTTATGGCTGATTACACCGGCTGCAAGTGCCCTGTCTGCCAGCAGCCTTTTGCCGAGGGGGACGACCTGGTGGTCTGCCCCGAGTGCGGCACGCCCTACCACCGCGCCTGCTATCAGAAAAACGCCGGCTGCCTGTTTGCCGACCGGCACGGCGCCGGCTTCGAGTGGAAGCCCGCCCCCGGCGAGATGCCGGGCCGGGACGGCGGGCCCGGCGCGGGGGCGGAGATCCCCTGTCCCGCCTGCGGGGCGATGAACTCGGCGGGGGGGCTGTTCTGTGAGAGCTGCGGCGCGCCGCTGCGCGCCGGCGGCCCCCGGTACGCTCCCGGCGGCCCGGCCCCCTCTTACGGGCCGGCCTCCTACGGGCCGCAGACCGCGCCCCGGCCGGACCCCTTTCAAAGCCCCCAGGCCGCCATGGGCCAGCTGCATCCGGAGGACGATCTGGGCGGCGTGAAGGCGCGGGACTGGGCGGCCTTTCTCGGCCCCAACGCCGGCTATTACCTGATGAATTTCAAGCGGATGGCTGTGACCGGTCAGAAGCTGGCGGTGTCCTTCTCGGCATTCTTCTTCGGGCCCTTCTATTTCTTCTACCGCAAGATGTGGCTGCCCGCGGCCGTGTTCCTGGCCACCGACGTGCTGTTTGCCTACATCCCCCAGCTGATTCAGTTTATGGTGCTGGGCGGCAGCCCGCTGGTGGCAGGGCTCGACCTGGATCTCTTCTCCCAGGTGCTGAACGTGCTGCGGGTGGTGAATCTCGCCATTCAGTTCCTGGAGGGGCTGCTTGCCGTGTACTGGTACCGGCGCATCGGTGAGCAGCGCATCGCCCGCGTGCTGCAAAGCTGCGACTCCGCCACAGCGCCCGCCGCTCTGGCCAGGGCGGGCGGCGTGAGCCTCACCGCCCTGGTGGTGAGCCTGTCGGTGGTGCTGGGGATTTACTTCGTGCTCTCCTTCACCGCGCTGGCGCCCCTGATGGCCACCCCGCTGGCGGGCATGGCGGTCTGACGCAAAAAACCCCGAAAACCCGTCAAACAGCGGTTGACAGCCGCCGCTTTGATTGGTATAATAAATTGCTGCCCTTTAAAAGGGTGGCTATCCTTGCCCCGCAAGGGGCCATATGTCCAAAAGGAGGTGCACAGAAATGGCAAAGTACGAGACCATGCTGGTTACCAGCGCCGCCCTCGACGAGGAGGCTTCCGCCGCTCTGGTGGGCAAGTTCAAGACCCTGATCGAGGCGAATGGTACCATCGATTCTGTTGACGAGTGGGGCAAACGCCGCCTGGCCTACCCCATCAACGACGAGGAAGAAGGCGTGTACACGGTGATCAAGTTCACCAGCGAGCCCGCGTTCCCCGCCGAGCTGGATCGCGTTTACAAGATCACCGACGGCGTTCTTCGCACGATGATCGTGGCCGAAGCCGAATAAGGAGGCCAACCCATGCTGAATGTTGTAGCTTTGATGGGCCGGCTGGTGGCCGACCCGGAACTGCGCCACACCCCCCAGGGCGTGAGCGTGACCACCTTCACCATTGCGGTGGATCGCAGCTTTGTGCGTCAGGGTGAACAGCGGCAGGCCGATTTCATCGACATCGTCTGCTGGCGTTCCAGCGCCGAGTTCGTCTGCAAGTATTTCCAGAAAGGTTCGCTGATCGCCGTGAACGGCTCGATCCAGACCCGGACCTATCAGGACAAGAACGGCAACAACCGCAAGGCGTTTGAGATCGTGGCCGACAACGTTCATTTCGCCGGCAGCAAGTCCAGCGGCAACACCGGCTCCGGCGCCGGCAGCTACGCGCCCCGGCAGGAAGCTCCCCGCGAGGCGGCCCAGGAGGCCCCCACCTACTCCGCCGGCAGCAACGAGGATTTTGCTGTGATCGACGACGGCGAGGATCTTCCGTTCTAACGAATCGAATTCTGACAGGAGGTAACCAGCCATGGCTTTTGAGAAGACCGAAGGCCGGCCCCAGCGCCCCGTGCGCCGCGGCCGCAAGAAGGTCTGCAGCTTTTGTGTAGACCGCATTGAGCACATCGACTACAAGGATGTTGCCCGCCTGCGCAAGTATGTCAGCGAGCGTGCGAAGATCATTCCCCGCCGCGTGACCGGCACCTGCGCCTTCCATCAGCGGGAGCTGACCGTCGCCATCAAGCGCGCCCGTCACGTTGCCCTGATGCCCTATGTGAGCGATTGATGTTCACTCCCGGCGCCCCCGCCCCCTTGGGCGGGGGCGCTTTTTGTCGTTCGGGCCGGCGGCCTGCCCATCTTTTCCCGGATAAAGGCAGCACGGCAGGAGTTTCCTCCTGCCGGGCTGTTTGCAACTCAGGTACCGGGCGCGGGCGTGGGGGCCGGGGAAGGCGTGGGCGCCGGCGTCGCCTCGGGCGGATTGATGACCACCCGCTCCTTGGCGATGTAGACGTTCACCGTCACCTCGTTCACGTCGATGAATGTGCCCGCCTCCACATCGGTGCGCACCACGCAGTCGCTGGCGTAGTCGCCGTTGTTCTCGATCATAAAGAAGCTGGCCTTGATGTTGCTGGCCGCCAGCTCCTTCTCGGCGCTCTCCCGGGTGAAACCGATGATGTTGGGCATCTCCACCTTTTCCGGCCCCTTGCTGATGACCAGTTCGATCAGGGGCTGCGTCTCGGTGGTGGTGGTGCCCTCCTCCGGGGTCTGGCGGATCACCACTCCCTGCGCGTAATCGGAACTGTATTCCTGGGCGGTGATGGCAAAGCGATAGTTGGCGCTGAACTGCGGATCGCTCTGCAGCTGGCTGTAGGTGTAGCCGGTGAAGTCGGGCACCAGCACCGCCTCCGGCGTCTCGCTGCTGGCCGGCTGGCTGGTGCTGGTGACGGGCTGACCGCTCTCCCGGCCCAGGATGCTCCACAAGAGCAGCGCGAAGAGCACCGCGATGACCACCAGACTGCCCGCCAAAAGGCTTTTGCCGCTGACCGCCCACTCCCGGCCGGTGGGATGGCTCAGGCTCTCCGCCGCCCGCTCGCTCATCAGCGCGCCCATCAGTTCCGGCACATTCTGGATGCGCTGGGCGGGGTCCAGTTCCAGGGCGCCCTCCAGCACGGCGGACACGTGCCCCGGTACCGACGGCTCCAGCTGCCGCGCAGCCGGCAGGCTGTCGCTCACCAGCCGCTGCCGGGCGCTCACCGGCGCCTGGCCGGTGACCAGGCGGTAGAACACCGCGGCCAGGCCGTACACGTCGGTATAACGGCCCTCGAACTCGGCGGCGGAGTACTGTTCGGGGGCGGAGTATCCCTCGTACAGCTGGCTTTTCAACTCCCCGCCCTCGGTGCGCAGGCCCAGTGTACCGTAGCCGCACAGCCGGGCGGTGCCGCCGCCGGTGAGCAGGATGTTTTCCGGGGAAATGCCCCGGTGCACCAGCCCCGCCTTGTGCAGGGCAGCCACACCCTCCATCACCGCCTGCATCATGCTGCGCGCCTGGGCCGCCGGGATGCAGCCGGGATGCTCGCTGAGATAGTGGCTCAGGGTCTCGCCTCCCACCTGCTCCAGCACGGCATACACCGTGTTGTTGGCCTCCACCACGTCCAGCACGGCGGCCAGGCCGGTGGCCGGGGTGATGCGCATGATGCTGCGGTACAGGTCGGCAAAGTCCATCCGGGTGGTCTTGAACAGCACCTCCTTGCCCTCCTTGGGCAGGATGGAACCCGCGGCATCCCGCCCCTCGCTGAGGGTCACCGGGAAGTATTCCTTCAGGATCACCCGCACGCCGCCGCTGTTTTCCAGCGCGGCGTACATCACGCCTTCGCCGTCGGTGAAGATGTGCCGTCCCACGGTGTAGCGCCCGGCCAGCAGGCTGGCAAAGGGCAGCGTGCCCGGGGGGTTTGAGTTCCGCAGGCTCTTGTCACAAAAGGGGCACCGGTCCTTGCCCGGCTCCACCCGGGAAAGGCAGTGGGGGCAGAGAATGACGTCGGCCATCGCCATCGTCCTCCTTTGTTCGCGATGATAGAAAGCGCCCGCCCGTCACCCGAACCGGGGCGGACGGACAGGCGCCGGGCGCGGAGGGGCGGATCAGCGATCCAGGTCCTCCTCGTTTTCCAGGTTGTGCCAGGTGTTCTGCACGTCGTCGTCGTCGTCCAGCGCGTCCAGCAGTTTCGCCATCAGTTTCTGGTTCTCCTCGTCGGTGATGGCGGTGGTGGTGGCGGGCACCATCTCCACCTCGGCGGAGATAAAGCTGTACCCTTTATCCTCCAGGGCCTGCCGCACGTCGGAGAACTTGTCCGGGTCGCAGGTGACCTCCACCACGTCGTCGCCCATGTCAAAGTCCTCGGCGCCGGCGTCGAAGCAGTCCTCCATGACCTTCTCCTCGTCCAGGCCCTCGCCATCCAGCACGATGACGCCCTTCTGGGTGAACATAAAGCTCACACAGCCCATGTTGCCCAGGTTGCCGCCGAACTTGTCGAAGTAGTGGCGCAGGTTAGCCGCGGTGCGGTTGCGGTTGTCGGTGAGGGTCTCCACCATCATGGCCACGCCGCAGGGGCCGTAGCCTTCGTAGGTGATGGCCTCGTAGTTGTCCTTCTCGCCGCCCTCGGCCCGCTTGATGATGCGCTGGATGTTGTCGTTGGGCACGTTCAGGCTCTTGGCCTTGGCGATCAGGTCCCGCAGCTTGCCGTTGGAGTTGGGGTCACCGCCGCCGGCGCGCACCGCCACCGCGATCTCACGGCCCACCTTGGTGAAGATCTTCGCCTTCTGGCCGTCGGTCTTTTCCTTCTTGCGCTTGATGTTGTTCCATTTGCTGTGTCCGGACATATTCGGATTCCTCCTATTAGATCTTGGGCCATTTTTGCCCAAACAATTGCCTGTAACTAAATAATTTTATCATATCCCGCGGGGGATGGCAAGGGGCGGTGGGTGCTGCGGGCGGGCGTGAACGGGCAAAAAAGGCCGAATGTCTCGTTCTGTGCCCTTTTGCCGGTCCGGTGGGTCAGAGATCCAGTTCCATGTTCACCGATTTCTCGGCAAAACCGTACGCCCGGTAGAGTTTCATGGCCCGCGCGTTCTGCGCGTTCACCTGCAATTCCAGGCCGCAGCAGCCCCGCCGCCGGGCAAGCTTCTTGCACTCGTCCAGCAGGCGGCGGCCGATGCCCCGGCCCCGGTGCGCCTCGTCCACCGCGATGGAGTCGATGAAAAGGGTCTTGCGTTCCACCTTCACCGGGCCTTCCGCCTGCCGCTCGGCAAAGATCACAAGGCCGGTGACGGCGCCTTCCTCCTCCCACACCAGCACCTGACCGCCGCGCACCAGTTCATCGAAATAGTCCGGCGTCAACACCGTGACTCCGGCGCGGTAGACGTCCGGCCGCCAGCCGGCGTGCAGCCGCTGCACCTGCTCCATGATGGACTCCGCCGCTTCGTAGTCATTCATCACCGCGCTTCGGATCATCTTCCCTGCCTCCCTGTCATTTGAGGTTGCGCAGCGCCTTGGGGTAGTGGTTCTTCACCCGGCCGCCGCTCACCTTTCCCCCGCCCAGGGGCAGGCCGTCTACCAGCACGGCGCACCAGCCGTTCTGCGCGGTGCGCGCCTCGATCTCCTCGCCCCGCAACCAGGCCTCCACCCTTTCGTCGCCCAAAGTCAGTTCCTCCCGGTTTTCGCAGCCCGGGCCGAAGGCCATGAACAGATGGTGGGCGGGCTCAAAACGGCCCTTCTGCGCCCGGCCCAGCGCCACGCCGCAGCGGGCGACACTCAGCTTGAGGCCGTCCCCCTGCCAGGCGGGCGGCGGCAGGAACAGCCGCTCGGCTGCCGCCAGGGTGGCCCGGTCTTTCAGTGCCGGGAAATACTCCGCCGCGAAGGCCAGCCACTCGGCGCAGGGCTTGGCCGGCCGGGCGGGCTTTGCCCGCCGGGGAGCCGCAACGGGGGCGTCCGGGCTTTTCTGCAGCTTGGCCATGAAGTGCCCCTCGCCCCCCTGGGCGGGCCAGATGCGGCGGGTCTTCGCCGCCGGGAAGGGATATTCACCGCAGCGGTTTTCTTCGCCGGAGCCGCCGAAGGCGACACCGCAGTCCAAAAGGGAAAATTCCGGGTGCAGCGCCAGAAAGCGGCCGATCTGCCCCTCGTCCTCCTCGGGGGCGAAGGTGCAGGTGGAGTAGACCAGCAGCCCGCCGGGGGCCAGCGCCGCCGCGGCGTTTTCCAGGATCTCCGCACCCAGCGTCGCGCACCGGGCTACCAGGCCGGGGCTGTGCTGGGCGACGGCCTGGGGCTCCTTGCGGAACATCCCCTCGCCGGAACAGGGGGCGTCCACCAGCACCCGGTCGAACCAGCCGGGCAGGGCCGCCGCGATGCGGGCGGTGTCGCCGGTGGTGACGACGGAATTCACCGGACCCATCCGCTCCAGGTTGCTCAGCAGCGCCTGGGCGCGGGCGGCATCGTACTCGTTGCTCACCAGCACCCCCTGCCCTTCCAGCGCCGCCGCCAGCTGGCTGCTCTTGCCGCCGGGCGCGGCGCACAGGTCCAGCACCCGCTGGCCGGGCCGCACCTCCAGCAGCGCCGCCGGGGCGCTGGCCGAGGGCTCCTGCAGATAAAACGCCCCCGCGTGGTGATAGGGGTGTTTGCCCAGCCGCAGTTCGCTGTCTCCCAGCACAAAGCCCTCGGCGCAGAAGGGGGATGGCGTCAGCGGCACATCCAGCCGGGCGGCCAGCCATTCCGGCGCGCAGCGCAGCCGGTTCACCGTCAGGCCCCGGGCGGGCGCCTGTGGCGCGTTGAACAGCGCGTCGAACCGCTCGCCCAGCAGCGCCCGCTCCCTTGCCTCAAAATATTCCGGGTACATACTTCACCGCCTTTGCATAACCGCCCCGCAGCGGGACAGAATAGGAACGAAGGGGCAGACGATCAGCCGCCCCCGTCATGGAAAGGAGACAAACATCATGGAAAACCGCAATACCAAGACCAGCAGCCAGAACGCCAAGACCACTTCTCAGTACGACAAGACCGACGCGAAGAACGCGGTCACGAACTCGGTGAACGGCAAGTCCACCAACGCCGCCAAGAACGGCGCCAAGAACTGCACCAGCACCAAAGGCACCAAATAAGCAGATTCTGACCACAAAAAGGGGCCGGACGGGATCAACCGTCCGGCCCCCGCTTTCTGCGTTTCCCGTGCTTATTCCGCGGGCTTTTCCTGCGGGTCAAAGCCCGCCCACAGCGCTTCGAACAACTCGTCGATGCGCCCGGTCTGCCCGGTGAGGTACAGCCAGCCCAGCAGCGCCTCAAAGCCGGTGGAGGCGCGGTATTCCTGCGGGGTGGCGTGTTTTGCCACCGTGGCCTTGCTGGCGTTGCGCCCCCGGCGCAGCACCGCCTGCTCGGCCTCGGTGAGCAGGGGCTCGATGACCTGCAGCGCACGGCTCTGCCCCTTGGCGGATACATACTGTACGCACACCCCATGCAGTTTGCCCGGGGTGAGCCGGGTGCGTTCCACCAGGCGGCGACGCACCAGCAGTTCCAGCACGCCGTCCCCCACAAAGGCCAGGTTCAGCGGCGACTGCTCGTGGATGTCCACCGGCGTTTCGCTCTCCAGATACAAATGTTCCCACTCCTTTTCGCGGGCACTGCCCGCCCTCTCAGAAGATATAATCGAACTCGTACTCGCCGATCTTGATGGTGTCGTCCTCCTGCACGCCCTGGGCCACCAGGTCGTTCAGGATGCCGCTGTCCCCCAGCTGGCGCTGGAAGTACTGCAGGCTCTCATAGTCGTCCACATCGCTGCCGGCCAGAATGCGCTCCAGCCAGGGCGCGTCGATGGTGAACTCGTGCTCGCCGGTCTTTTCAATGGTGTAATTCCGTTCACCCACCGGCACCGCCTGGGGCACATATTCCGTCTCGTAGGTCTGCACCGGAGGCAGAGTCTGCAGCTTCTCCCACACAAGGCCGGGCAGGGTCTTGAGGCCCTGGTTCGCCGCGGCAGAGATAGGCAGGAATTCCAGGCCCTTGCCCTCGATGTAGCTGCGGAAGGCCGCGATCTGTTCCTCGGTGGCGATGTCGCATTTGTTGCCCAGCACGATCTGGGGCCGGGCCGCCAGTTCGGCGCTGAAGTTTTTGAGTTCCGCGTTGATCTTTTCAAAATCCTCCACCGGGTCGCGCCCCTCGCAGCCGGAGACGTCCACCACATGCAGCAGCAGGCGGCAGCGCTCCACATGGCGCAAAAAGTCGTGGCCCAGGCCCACGCCCTCGCTGGCGCCCTCGATCAGGCCGGGGATGTCGGCGGCCACAAAGCTCTGCTCCGGGCCCACACGCACCACGCCCAGCACCGGGGAGAGGGTGGTGAAGTGGTAGTTGGCGATCTTGGGCTTGGCCGCGCTGATGACGCTGATCAGGGTGGATTTGCCCACATTGGGGAAGCCGATCAGCCCCACGTCGGCGATCAGTTTCAGTTCCAGGCGCACCTCAAACTCCTGGCCGGGCAGGCCGGGCTTGGCGAATTTGGGGATCTGGCGGGTGGGGGTGGCGAAGTGGGTGTTGCCCCAGCCGCCCCGGCCGCCCTTGGCCACCACCACCGGCTCGTTGCCGGAAATATCCGCCATCACCAGGCCGGTGTTCGCCTCCTTCACCAGGGTGCCCCGGGGCACACGGATGACAAGGTCGGGGGCGTTCTTGCCACTGCAGCGGGCCGCGCCGCCGTTCTGGCCGGCTTCGGCCACATACTTGCGCTTGTAGCGGAAATCCATCAGGGTGGAGAGGTTGTCGTCGGCCACAAACACCACGTTGCCGCCCCGGCCGCCGTCGCCGCCGTCGGGGCCGCCGGCCGCCACGAACTTCTCCCGGTGAAAACTCACCGCGCCGTCGCCGCCCTTGCCGGCCTTGATGGTGATCTTGGCCACATCTACAAACATGGACATGTCGTTCTCCTTTATCCAGCCGACGGCTGGGTCATCGGGCGCAGCGCGCCCCTTTCAGTATTCCCGGCCCGGGCGCGGCTTAAAACCGCCCTGCCGGGAGAAGAAAAAGCCGCAGGGGCTGACCCCTGCGGCTTTGCAAACCATTACTGGCGGACGCTGACCTTCTTGCGGTCGCGGCCCATGCGCTCAAAGCTGACCTTGCCGTCAACCAGGGCGAACAGGGTGTCGTCGCTGCCCTTGCCCACGTTCTCACCGGGGTGAATGTGGGTGCCACGCTGACGAACCAGAATGTTGCCGGCCAGCACGAACTGACCGTCGGCGCGCTTGACGCCCAGACGCTTGGACTCGGAATCGCGGCCGTTCTTAGTAGAACCTACGCCTTTTTTATGTGCCATTGTGTTACAACCTCCAATCCTTAACCGTTGATCGCGGTGATCTCGACCTTGGTGTAGGGCTGACGATGGCCCATACGGCGGGCGCTGCCCTTCTTGGCCCGATAGGTGATGATGTTCAGCTTCTTGCCCTTGCCGTTCTTGACGACCTTGGCCTCGACGCTGGCGCCCTCCACGTTGGGAGTGCCCACCTTGGTGTCGCCTTCGCCGCCCACAGCCAGGACGTTCTCGAACTTGACAGTGGAGCCTTCCTCGGCGTTCAGCTTCTCCACGAAGACCACGTCGCCCTGCTGGACGCGGTACTGCTTGCCACCGGTAACGATGATCGCGTACATAGTTTTTGCCTCTCTTATACAAGTCTCGCTGGACGATAGGGCGGGTGGATGTTACACACCTCTTAGCTGCCCAAACCATGCGGCTTTAATACTATACCACAAACGCACGCGGATTGCAAGGCTTTTTTGCGGGCAAACAGCCATTTTTTGCCTTTATCAGGCCATTTTTCGGGCAGTTTCCCCTGTAACATCCCTTCGCCCTGCCTGTGGGCAGGAGACGGTCTCATTCGGCCAGCACCAGCGCTTCCAGCTCGCCCACGTCGTCCAAAAACCAGTCGGCGTTCCGGCACATAAAGTGGCGGATGCTCTCCACAGCGCAGCCCCAACCGGCAAAAGCGAAGGGGACGCCGCAGGTTTTGGCCATCTGCCAGCCGGGCTTGAGGTCGTCCACCATCAGCAACTGGCCGGGGCCGAGCGCGAATCGCTCCATGATCTGCTTCAGCGGCCAGGGGGACGGCTTGCGCTTTTGCGGGCCCAGGTCCCAGCCAAAGACCAGATCCGGCTCAAAGCCAAAGTGCTTGCGATAATCCCGCCGGATGATCTCCTCCGTGGAATGGCTCACCGAGCACACAATCCCTCCTTGCTCCCGGTAGCGCCGCAGAAGCCGATCCATCCCGTCAAAGGCAGGCGGGATATGAGCGGCCAGCCAGGCGCGCCAGACCTCCTCCTGGAATGCCGTCTCCTCATCGGTGAAGTGCAGGATATCCCGGCAGATGGCCTCAAACCCCGGATCAAAGTTGTAGGCGATAAACTGCTCCAAAGACCAATGTATCTCCGGCCGCAGTGTTTCCAATGCTTCCATGAAAGCCGGGTAATGGATGGTGGGCGTACTGCGCACCACCGTGTCGTCGTGGTCCAGTACAAGGCAGGAAAATTTAAGCATCGGCGCACGGCGCCTCCTTTCGCCCCTTTATCATCGCACAAACCGGCAAAAAAGAAAAGCCCCCATGCACTGCCTGACTTCGATTTCTTCGCCCCCTGCTTTGTGCTGCAGGGGGCGGCCCACACATTTCCAGGCGCAGTGCCGCCGCTACCACAGCCTGCAGGCCGACGCGCTCTTACGCTTCGCCGCCAAACAAAAGGTCGGAAAGACTGGGACGGGTCGACGACCGCACCCTGCGAAGGTAAAATTCCCCGGACGCGGTCGCAAGTGTTGCGTTGTGTTCGCGTTTTCTCTCCCGGGCCCGCCCCTCAAACCATCGGCTCACGCTGCCCTGTCCGTTAGCCGCAACTGCCCCGCACCGCCGGCGTACCGTGCAGACGTTGTCAAAAGAGCCGTCCCCCCGCTCGCAGCCGCGAGGAGGTGGCCCACCCTGGCCGCGACGTTAAGCGGGCAGCCGGCACGCGCCGCCGATGTACATTTAGACGCTGCCAGAAGAAGCGTTCCCCCGCCTGCAGCCGCAAAGAGGATTGTCGTGTCCTTTCCCCGGGAGTCTTGCCGCAGAGCATCCTTCGCCCGGGCCTTTTCCCCGGACGCCTTTGCCGCCCATTCCTCGTCGGCGCCGGTCCTCCAGGGAGGCGGATGGCAGAGGCGCGCCACGCCGTCCCGGGCATAACAAAAAGGCCCCTGCCAAACTGGCAAGGGCCTTAAAAAAGGCAAAGAGAAAGCCGGCACCTACCTATTTTCCCAGGTCGTCTCCAACCAAGTATCTTCGGCACTACGGAG
>NZ_CALWND010000016.1:0-35844 GCF_944382735.1 Candidatus Allofournierella merdavium
CCTACAGCTATTGTATCACGGGCACCTCAAAGCCTGCTGATACCTGAATTTATTAACTTTGAAACTTATTATACGAGTGAGGTGATTCCATGACCAACTTCGATTTTCTCCTATCCGACCCACAGTTTGCCACCTTTGCCCAGGCGGCGGTGGCGGCGGAAAAAATCTATGCCATCGACCCGGCGGTCTGCGCCCAGAGCTGCCGCCGGGCGATGGAGTTTGCCGTGAAGTGGATGTACTCGGTGGACTCCGCGTTGGTCAAACCCTTTGATGATCGGCTGGTCAACCTGCTGGGCACCGAGGAGTTCCGCGACATTGTGGACAAGGATTTGTGGCGGCGGCTGAACTACATACGTCAGACCGGCAACGACGGCAGCCACGCCGACCGCAAGAAAGTCACCCCCGAGCAGGCGGCGCTGTGCCTGGAAAATCTGTGGTGCTTCATGGACTTTGTGGCCTGCTGTTACGGCAAGCACTACGCACCCGGCGCCTTTGACCCGGCCCTGCTGAACCGGCAGCCCGCTGTGGCGGCGCCCGCGCCTGCGGCGAGCGTGGACTTGGACGCCCTCATTGCGGAAAACCAGACCCTGCGGCAGGAGTTGTCCGCCCGGCGCGCCGCCCAGCAGGCGGAATATGTGCCAAAGCCCCTGGAGTTGTCCGAGTACGCCACCCGGAAACTCTACATTGACGCCATGCTGCAGGATGCCGGCTGGGTGGAGGGGAAAAACTGGGTCAATGAAGTGCCCGTGCCCGGTATGCCCAACCGCGCGGGGGAGGGCTTTGCCGATTATGTGCTGTACGACGACGCCCACCGGCCCCTGGCGGTCATTGAGGCCAAAAAGACCTGTGCGGACCCGGCCAAGGGCCGCCAGCAGGCAAAGCTCTACGCCGATCTGCTGGAGCGGCAGTATGGCCGCCGCCCGGTGGTGTTTTTGACCAACGGCTTCGACATCCGCATCGACGACGGCGCTTATCCCGAGCGGGCCGTGGCCGCCTTTTATTCCCGGCGGGACCTGGAAAAGCTGTTCAATCTGCGGGCCATGCGCACCAGCCTCAATGACATCCAGGTGGACCGCTCCATCGCCGGACGCTGGTATCAGGAGGGAGCCATCAAAGCGACCTGCCAGGCTTTTGCCAACAACCGCCGCAAGGCGCTGCTGGTCATGGCCACCGGCTCCGGCAAGACCCGTACTGTCATCGCCCTGTGCAAGGTGCTGCTGCACCACGGCTGGGTCAAAAACATCCTGTTTCTGGCCGACCGCAATTCCCTGGTCATCCAGGCCAAGCGCAGCTTTGTGAACCTTCTGCCCGACCTCTCTGTCACCAATCTCTGTGAGGAAAAGGAGAACGCCGCCGCCCACTGCGTCTTTTCCACCTACCAGACCATGATGAACTGCATCGACACCGTCAGCGACGAGGAGGGCAAGCTGTTCACCGTGGGGCATTTCGACCTGGTCATCTGCGACGAGGCCCACCGCTCCATCTACAACAAATACCGGGACATTTTCAACTACTTTGACGCCCCGCTGGTGGGCCTGACCGCCACCCCCAAGGACGAGATCGACAAAAACACCTATGAGATTTTTGAGCTGCAAAACGGCATGCCCACCTACGGCTATGACCTTGCCCAGGCGGTGAAGGACGGCTTTCTGGTGGATTACCTGCTGGTGGAGAGCAAGCTGAAATTCCTGGAGCAGGGCATCGTCTACGATGAGCTTCCCCCCGAGGAAAAGGCCGAGTATGAGGCCACTTTCACCGACGAAAACGGCGAGTTGCCCGCGCGCATTGAGTCCTCGGCGCTGAACGAATGGCTCTTCAACGAGGATACCATCCGCAAGGCTCTGGACCTGCTGATGACCAACGGCTTGAAAATCGAATACGGCGAAAAACTGGGCAAGACCATCATTTTTGCAAAGAACCACCGCCACGCGGAAAAGATCCTGGAGGTGTTCAACAAGGAATATCCCCATCTGCCGGGGTATGCCAAGGTCATCGACAACTATATGACCTACGCCCAGAGCGCCATCGACGAGTTCTCCGACCCGCAGAAACTGCCCCAGATCGCCATTTCGGTGGACATGCTGGACACCGGCATCGACGTGCCGCAGGTGCTGAACCTGATGTTTTTCAAAAAGGTCATGAGCAAGGCGAAATTCTGGCAGATGATCGGGCGCGGCACCCGCCTGTGCCCCGGCCTTGTGGACGGCAGGGACAAGGAAAAATTCTACATCTTTGATCTGTGCGGCAACTTTGAGTTCTTCCGCATGAAGAAAGAAAAGGCAGGCGTCAACCAGATGGCTCTGCAAAGTGCCATCTTCTACTTAAAAGCGCAGATTATCTATAAACTGCAGGACCTGGCGTATCAAACGGAGGAATTGATTTCCTTCCGCCAGCGGCTGGTGGGAGAAATGCTGGCCAAGGTGCGGGAGCTGGACCGGGGTAATTTTGCCGTGCGGCAGCACCTGCGCTATGTGGAAAAATTCAGCGATCCCAAAAGCTGCCTGGCCCTCACCTATGAGGATACCCTGAACCTGAAAGAGGAAGTGGCGCCGCTGCTGCTGCCCGACCAGGACGAGGCCAGCGCCGTGCGGTTTGACGCATTGCTGTACGGCATCGAGCTGGCGTATCTTGTGGGCAAGAAGTACACCCGCGCCCGCAAAGACCTGGTGAAGAAGGTGACGGCGGTGGCCGGCGTGGCCAATATTCCCGAGATACGCGCCCAGTCCGCACTCATTGAAAAAATCCTGCACACCGACTATCTGGAGAATGCGGGCGTCAACGAGTTTGAACACATCCGGCAGTCCCTGCGCGCGCTGATGAAATATCTGCCTCACGGCGGCGCCATCTACAACACCAACTTCACCGATGATATCCTCTCGGTGGAGTGGAGAGAATCGGAACTGGAGAACGACGAACTGAAGGATTACAAGGCAAAGGCCGCTTTTTACCTGCGCCAGCACCAGGACAACGCCGCCGTGGCAAAGCTGCGCTCCAACATTCCGCTGACCGGTCAGGACGTGGCTGAGTTGGAAACGATCCTTTGGAGCGAGGTGGGCACCCGGCAGGATTACGAGGAGGAATGCGGTCACAAGCCCCTGGGCGAATTTGTGCGGGAAATTGTGGGCATGGACATGAACGCCGCGAAGAATGCCTTCGCGGAATATCTGGCCGGCGTAAATCTGGACAGCCGGCAGATCTATTTCGTGAATCAGATCGTGGAGTACATCGTGCAGAACGGCGTGATGAAGGATCTCTCGGTGCTGCAGGAGCCGCCTTTCACCGACCAGGGCAGCGTGGTGGAGGTTTTCACCGACCTTTCCATCTGGGCAAAGGTAAAAAGCGCCATCGACCGCATCAATGCAAACGCGGCGGCATGAGGAAGTCCAGCGGCTTGCAATATTCGAAAATGTCAAAGTAAAAAGAGCCGGCGATCCCGATGGATCGCTGGCTTCTTTTCGATTTCCGCAATCCCCTCGATCGCCGCCTTGCGCCCGGTCATCCGGCCGGGGGACTGGCCGGCAGGCGGCTTTTTCTTTTTGGCCTGCTGTTTGCGGGGCGGGGTTTTCCTGGCAAACTTCTCCAGAGCGGCCGGCGCCTCCCAAAAAATCCCCGTGTGCAACCAGCGGTTGACGTCCGGTTGGTCGACGGAACGGGAAATATAGGGTACAATACAGAGGCGGAAAACGTAAACGGAGGTGACGCATATGACTTTGGGCGAAGCGATCAGGAAAAGGCGGGAAGGGCTGAAACTGTCGCAGGGCTATGTGGCGGAACAGCTGGGCGTGAGCAGGCAGGCCGTGTCGAAGTGGGAGACGGGTCAGGCCGAGCCCACGGCAAGCAACCTGGTGCGGCTGGCGGAGGTGTTCCAGATCAGCCTGTCCGAACTGGTGGAGCCCTGCGCCGGGCAGGAAGAGGGGGATCACGCGGCGCGGCGGGAAAAAAAGCCCAACCCCATCCTGCGGGCCAACCTGATCAAAATGGCCATCACCGCCCAGGCGGCGCTTTGGTTCAACTGCACGTCGGTGATCTACCAGTTTCAGCACTCCGACGCCCTGATGCACAGCCTGTACCGCGGGGCGCTGGCCGTCTCGCTGGTGTTGCTGCTGCTCAGTTCCGTGTGGATGGCGGCCAACCACCTCTATGAACCGGACAGGGGCCGGCGCCGGAAGAACACGCTGATCGAGTTGGGCTATTGCTGCGTCCAGCTGGCGGCGGACCTGCTGACCATCCGGTTCGGTTTGGGCCTGGTGGGCGGAGCCCTCATCATCGCCGTGGGCTGTGTCTATATTTTGTACATCAATCCCCGGTTCATGGGCCGCAAGCTGACAAGATGAACGAGACAAGGAGCGGGCCTCCTCCGCCGCGGTGAAAGCCGCGCGCGGGCAGGCGGCCCGCTTCTTGCTTTTTAATTTTACAACTGTTATAATAATACAAATAAAATTTGAGGAGAGGATGGCCGTGGAGGACACCGCCGGCATCAAGCGGGCCAACAAAGCCCGCATCCGGAAACTGCTGGTCAGCGGGCAGGGCTGCACCAAGCAGCAGATCGCCCGGCTGACCGGGCTCAGCGTGGCCAGCTGCAACACCTATCTGAACGAGATGGAGGCGGCGGGGGAGGTGCTGGGCGAAAAGCGCAGGCTGCACGACGTGGGGCGCAGCGCCGCGGTGTACCGGCTGAACGAGGAGTTCGAGAGCATCCTCTGCGTCGCCCTGGCCCTGCTGGGGGGGCGGCGGGTGGTGAGGACGGAGGTGCTCTCGCCCACCGGGGCGCTGCGGCACCGGGAGGAGCGCTTTCCCCCCCGGCTGGACGCCGCGGCGGTGGAAAAGGAGATCGGGGCGGCGCTGGCCCGTTTTCCCAACACGGGGCGGATCGTGGTGGGAACGCCCAGCGTGGCGGAGAACGGGGTGGTGCGCCACAGCGACCTGCCGGAACTGGAGGGCGCGCCGCTGCGGGCCATGCTGGAGGAGCGGTTCCGGCTGCCGGTCTTCCTGGCCAACGACATGCATTACAAGGCATACGGGTACTACCGCCAGGCGGGCGCCGCCGGCGAGATCGTCACGCTGATGAACTATCCGGCGGGGGTGCTGCCGGGCACCGCCACCGTGTACCGGGGCACGGTGCTCACCGGCAGGAACCTGTTTGCCGGCATGGTGGGTTTTCTGGACTACGGCATGACCCCCGCGCAGCAGATCGAGCGGCTGCGGCGGCCCACGGCGCGGCCGCTGGTGGAGCAGGCGGCCGTGGCGCTGATCTCCATCCTGAACCCCCACAGGCTGCTGTTTACCGGCGACCTGCTGGAGGAGAGCGACCTGGAGCCCATCCGGGCGGCCTGCCTGCGGTGCATCCCAAAGGAGTACATGCCGGACTTTGTGTTCCTCCCCGACACAGAGATGTATTATCGCATGGGGATGTACTGGACAGCGGTGGACAGAAAGGAGCCGACGGAATGACCGAAGGAGAGAAAATGCGCCGGGGCCTGCTTTACGACGCGAACAACGACCCGGAACTGCTGGCGGAGCGGGCCCGCTGCAAGGACCTGTGTTTCGCCTACAACCAGCTGCCGCCCTCCCGCACGGAGGAGCAGGAGGCGCTCATCCGCCGGCTGCTGGGCCGCACGGGGGAGCGGTTCTGCGTCACCGCGCCCTTCTGGTGCGATTACGGGCGGAACATCGAGATCGGCGAAAATTTTTACACCAACCACAACTGCGTCATCCTGGACGGCGCGAAGGTGACGTTCGGCGACAATGTGTTCATCGCGCCCAACTGCGTGTTTTCCACGGCGGGGCACCCCCTGGACGCCGGGCAGCGGAACCGGGGCCTGGAGTACGCCTATCCCATCACGGTGGGGGACAATGTGTGGTTCGGCGCGTCGGTGACGGTGCTGCCCGGCGTGCGCATCGGCAGCAATACGGTGATCGGCGCGGGCAGCGTGGTGAACCGGGACATCCCCGACGGGGTGGTGGCCGTGGGCAACCCCTGCCGGGTGCTGCGGCCCATCACCGGGGAAGACCGGAAAAAATACGGGAGGTATGAAGATGAAGTTTGACCCGCAGGCGCTGGAGTGGACCAGAGCGCCGAAAGAATTTGTGATCTCGCCGGAAAGGATCGAGATCGTCACCGAGCCCCGCACCGACCTGTGGCAGCGCACCTACTACCATTTCCGCAACGACAGCGCCCCGGTGCTGCAGATGCGCACGGCGGAGCCCTTCTTCTCCTTTGTGGTGAAGACGGACTTCGCCGCGAGCCACCACCGCTTCGACCAGTGCGGCGTGGTGCTGTATCTGGACAGCGAAAACTGGCTGAAGGGCTCCATCGAGTACGAGAACGAGCGGTTTCAGCACCTGGGCAGCGTGGTGACCAACCACGGCTATTCCGACTGGGCCACCACCGAGATCCACGCCGGCGTGAAGACCATGTGGTACCGGCTGAGCCGCCGGCAGGACGATTTCTGCATCGAGTGCTCCGACGACGGCGCCGTGTTCCGCCAGATGCGGGTGTGTCACCTGCTGGAAGGGGCGGGGGAGGTGAGGTTCGGGGTGTACGCCTGCAGCCCGGAGGACTCCTCCTTCCGGGCGGTGTTCACCCACATGGAGCTCACCGAGTGCCGCTGGCCCGCCCACGACGGCCAGGCCCCCGACCAGGACGGCTGAGCGCCCCGGCCGCCGCGGCAAAACGCAAAGCAGCCTGAAACGAAGAAAGAGACAGCCTGTCCCGGCGGGGCGGGCTGTCTCTTCTTATGTAAAAAAACAGAAAAAGTATTGAAACAGCCCGGGCACTGAATTATTATGAGGAATAAATGTAAAAAAATGTGTCTCAAAACGCTGCACATACACAAAAAGGAAGGGCCGGTCCAACCCGCAGTGGCCGGCCTTTGCCTATGGGGGGATCTGAATGAAGACAAAAATTCTGGCAATGCTGCTCAGCGCTGCCATCGCCGCGTCCGCGGTGCCCGCGCCCGCCTGGGCGGAAGGGGCCGGCACCATCGCTGTGGCAAAAGCCTCCGGGCAAACCACAGAAGAAACGCTGAACACCGAGGCGGACACGTCTCCCGAAGCGCAGGCGCCCGCGAACAGCGCGGCGCAGCAGGGCAGCGAGGATTCCGCGCTCGCGGCCAGCACAGCGCAGCAGGGCGGCGAGGGCAGTCTGCCGGGCAGCCTGCCCGGCACCGCCCCGCAGCCGGATAATGGCGCGGACGGCGAAGAGGAAGAGGCCCGGCCCGCGGATGAGGCGACGGATGCGGCCGCCGGGCTGCAAAAAACGACCCGGCAGGCGCCTGGCCTGCAGACGGTCGCTGAAAACACCGTGGCCACCGTTCAGTCCTCGGCGGGCGATGTCCAATATTACGACACTGTGAGTACGGCGTCGGATGCCTGGCGAACGCAAAGCGGAAGCACGCTGACCCTCCTGCCGGGCACAACGCAGACGCTGAAATTCATGGATTTGCCCGACGAGGGCACCCTGGACCTGGGCGGAAACAGTGTGGCTCTGGAAACCACCTTGGATATCAGCGGAAGCCTGACCGTCCGTAACGGGGAACTGAAGGTGACGAATTTCCTAAGGGTGGAGGCCAACGGTGTTCTCAGCCTTGAAAAACTGAAACTCTCGGGGCGGGACGAAAACTCCTCAGCAACGATCGAGAACAAAGGTACGATCATCGATCTGGGTGGCGTAGAACTGGGTGAGGGGATCGACCCCAGTTCCGCTGTCTCCTACATGGACGAAACCGGTGCGGTGAAGGTGCTGTTTGCGCCCTACACCCTCATCAACAGCAGTGAAAGCGCCCCCACGGGCTGGTCGAACGGCTGGTATGTGGCCGAGGGGTCGGTGACCATTTCCGACCGGGTCACCGTGAACGGCAGCGTGAACCTCATCCTGAAGGATGGCGCGAAACTCATCGCCGAACAGGGCATCACCGTGAGCGATGGAAACAGCTTTGCCGTCTACGCTCAGAGCACCGGCGACAATATGGGCTGGTTGCAGGCGACGAACGCGGAATCGACAGATAGTGCCGCCCTCGGCGGCGAGATGGGCAGTGCCGGCAGCATCACCATCAACGGCGGCCATCTGGAGGCCACCGCCTCCGGTAACGGCGCGGGCATCGGCGGCGGTATTATCGGCGCCGGCGGCAGCATCACCATCACCGGCAGTGTCGTCACAGCCGTGGGAGGCCGCAATGCGCGCATCGGCGGCAGCGAAGACGCTGATGATGCGGGCAAATTCTCCACCTCCAAAATGAATGGTGACCCGGGCAACGCTGTGATCTTTGCCGGTTCCATCACGGACACTTCCGACAAAGACAACTGGAGCGGCCTGATCTTTCTGAACAACACCGGCAGCATCTATGGCGGAAACAGTTATACGCTGAATAATGACATAGACCTTTCGTGGAACCAGACCCTCACCATTGAAGATGGCGAGACCTTCACCGTTGCCGGGGGCGTGACGCTGAACAATGAAGGCCATATCATGATCCGGACGGGCGGCAGTTACATCGGCGGGCTGATCGGAGGGAATCAGGTGGAATTCGAGATCCAGTGGGACATCGACGGCGATGGCAGCACAAACGAGAGCACCTTTGTGGCCTATGGGCAGATCCCCAGCCATGCCGACGGTGTAAAAAATTCGACGGAGCCGGAAAAATACGTCAATGTCTTTGACAGGTGGGAGCCAGCGCTGGTGGAAGCTACCCAGCCGGCCTGCTACAGCGCCCAGTTCACCCCGACCGAGGTGCTCTATAAAGTGACCATGCCCGCAGAGGCGGGCTGCAAGGTGCAGTATGCGGGCAGCAGCGCCGTGCCCTACGAAACAAAGATCACCTTCACGGTGGAACTTGCCGACGGCTACCGAAAAACCGGGGATTTCGCGGTGCTGGCCAACGGTGTGCCCCTGCAGGAAGAGGGGGACGGCAGCTATCGGCTGACCGTCACCGAAGACATTGAGATCACAGTGGAAGGCGTCGAGGCCATTCCCGCCACCCCGACGCCCACGGCCACCCCGACGCCCACGGCTGTGCCCGGCCCGGTGGAGATACCGGTGAAGGCCCCGGCCACGGTGACCGGCGCCACCGCCGCGGCGGAACTGGAGGAGAACGCACTGGCGGAAGCGGTGGCCCAGGCAAAGGAAGAGGCCCAGGCCTCCGGCGGCGGCCCCGTGGTGATCGTGACGCTGGAGGGCGAAGGGATCAACGAGGCCCAGGGCATGCAGGTGAGCCTGCCCCCCGAGAGCCTGGCCGAACTGGCCGGTGTGGAGGGCGCAAGCCTCACGGTGGAAAGCCCGGCGGCATCGGTCACGTTTGACAGCCAGACGCTGAACGCCATCGCCCGGCAGGCAGATGCCGCCGTGGTGATGGTGGTGGAGCCGGTGAGCAGGGAACAGCTGAATGAGGCGCAGGCGCAGGTGGTGGACCAGGAGCCGGTCTTTGAACTCACCCTGCAGTGCAACGGCGTGGTGATCGCCGACTTCGAAGCCGGCAATGCCACCGTGTCGCTGCCCTATGCGCTGGCCCAGGGCCGGCAGGCGGAGGACGTGGTGGTGTGGTATCTGGACGAAGAGGGCGGCACCACCCCCCTGCGAAACCAGCTACGACGCGCAAAAGCAGCTGGCCACCTTCACCACCCCCCACTTCTCCAAGTATATGGTGGGCTATGAGGGCGCGCAGCCGGCGGAACAGCCCGAGACCCAGCAGCAGCCCGCTGACGCTGCCCCCGACGCCGCCCCCGGCGCGGGGGTGGGCCTGCCGGTGATACTGCTGGCAGTGGTGGCGGTACTGCTGATCGCGGCCTTTGTGCTGCGCCGGATCTTCCTGCGGCGCGACGGGGAAAACTGACCCGCCAAAAGGAGACCGTCATCGACGGGCGCAAACGCCCCCAAAAAGAAAAAAGCGGCAGGACAGCCCGAACAAGGGCTGTCCTGCCGCTTTTTTATCGTGAACGGAAAACCGGGCCGGCGCACCCCGGCGCAAGGGCGGGGCAGACCCGCGCGGTGCCGGCCGCCGCGGCAAGACACAAAGCAGCCGCCTCAGCGGAAGGTCACGCACCAGTAGGTCCAGCTGTACTCGTTGAACCAGCAGGCGATGCCGCACTGGGTGAAGGAGGGGTAGACCATGGCGTTGTAGTGGTCCGGGCTGTTGGCCCAGGCGGCCACGATGTCCTGGCCGGTGCGGGCGTTCTGGCCGATGATCTCGATGGTGGTAGAGCCGTCGTGGGTGAGGCCGGTGTCCACCAGCTGCCCGCACCGCTGGTCCGCGATGGCGGTGAGGTCGTCGGCCACCGTCAGGGGCGCCACCCCCGCCGCCGCCCGGTAGGAATTGATGCCGTCCAGCGTGGCGGTGAAGGCCGAGTCGGTGGAATTGATGCCCCACCAGGTGCCCGAGCCGTTGGCCGCGCTGAAGGGCACCGCGCCGTAGCCGGTGGGCAGGGTGAGGGTGAAGCCGTCCTCGCCGGAGACCTCGCCGCCGCTCTCCGCCGCGGCCTCATCCGCGGCCGGGTCGGTGACCGTGACGGTGCAGGCGGCCTCCAGCCCCTGCAGCCGCGCCGTGATGGTGGCCTCGCCCGCCGCCACGGCGGTCACCGTGCCCGCTTGGTCCACCGTGGCCACCCCCTCGTCGGAGGAGGTGTAGGCCACCGCCTGATCGGTGGCGTCCGCCGGCTCCACCGTGGCCGCCACCGATTGAGGCTCCCCGTCCAGGGGCAGTTCCAGGGCCTCGGGCATGGTGAGGGAGGCGGGGCTCACCACCACCGTCACCGTGCCGCTGGCGGAGAGCTCGCCGTCCTCGCTGGCGAGGGTCACCACCGCCGTGCCCGCGCCCACGGCGGTGAGGATGCCCTCCTGGTCCACCGTCACCACGGCGGGGTCGCTGGAGGTGTAGCGCAGGCCCTGCTCTTCGGCCAGCCGCGCCGCCTTGTCCGCCGCCGGCGCCTCGCCGCTGAAGGTGTATTCAGCAACGGCCTCGCCGGCCGCGCCCCGTTCCATCGTCTCCGGCACCGTCAGGCTCACGCCGGTGATGCGCGCTCCGCAGGCGGAGAGCAGCAGCGCCGCCGCCAGGGCCAGCGTTGCCAGCGGGAAGATGCGTTTCATAAAGCAACACTCCTTTGCTGTTTCATACACAGTATATCACAGTCGTAAACCGGGGGCCATCCCCCCGGACGGTCAGCGGAACACCACCCGCCGCACCCGGCGGGGCAGGTCCGTCAGCACCGTGCGGGGAGAAAAGACCACCTTCTCCAGCCACACCCCCTCGCAGGAGAACACCAGCAGCAGGTGCAGCCGGTCGGCCACCGGCAGGCCGGCGGCCCGGGCGGGCAGGCTCACCTCCATATGGAAGGATTTTCCCCGCACCAGCTCCCGCCGGAAGGCCAGACACAGGGTGGTGAAGGGGCGGTAGAGCACCCGGCAGTGCCCCAGCCACCGCCAGGCGGCGTAGATCACCGTCTCGGGGGGGATATCCGGCCCGCCGGGGGCCACCTCGGTCTTTTCGGTGGTGTACACCGCACAGGGGATGTGGTCGTATTCGATCATGCGGAACATAGGCAACTCCTTTCGTGGAACAAAACGTGAAAATGGCACAGTAATCCCGTAAGATTACTGTGCCATTGGAGTCTCATGCCTCGTTTTGGCCCACGATGGGCGCTGATATAATTATACCACACCAGGGCAGAGCGGGTCAACACAAATCGCGAAAAAGGCCGCTCACCGCCCCGGCGCCAGGAAGCAGCCCGGCTCGTGGGCGTTGATGACCCCCGCCGCCTGCAGGTAGGCGTAGACCACCGTGCTGCCCACAAAGGCCATGCCCCGGCGTTTCAGGTCCCGGGAGATCTCGTCCGACAGGGGAGAGGTGGCGGGGCCGCACTCCACCAGGGCCTCGCCGCCAGTCCAGTGCCAAAGCCAGGCGTCGAAACTGCCCCACTCCTTCTGAATCTCCAGAAAGGCCGCCGCGTTCCTCACCGCCGCAGCGATCTTGCGCCGGTTGCGGATGATGGCGGCGTTTTCGGCCAGCCGCGCCTGCTTTGCCTCGTCGAAGGCCGCCACCCGCGCCGGGTCGAAGCCCTCGAAGGCCTCCCGGAAGGCCGGCCGCTTGTTCAGCACGCACTCCCAGGACAGGCCCGCCTGGAAGGTCTCCAACACCAGCAGTTCAAACAGCGCCCGGTCGTCGTGGAGCGGGCGGCCCCACTCGCTGTCGTGGTAGGCGATGTAGGCGGGGTTCTTCGGGTTCGCCCAGCGGCAGCGCCCCTTTCCGTCGGACCATTCCATCGGCGGTTCCTCCTTTTCATGGGCGGGGCGGCGGGGTCCACGCCCCCGGCGCAAGCAAAAAAACAGGCTCGCCGCCCGCGGTGATGTGTATAAAATATATAATGTTATCCAAAGAGTATAAAACAAGCGGGAGCAAAGGGGCCTCCGTCCCCGGAGGAAAACCGGGAACCGGCCGTTCCGTCGGAGGCGGCAAAAGCAGGGGACAAGCCGCCTTTTTGGCCCGGGCGCGCAACGATCCCGGGCGTACAAAGAATATGGGCCGCACAAAGAATATGGGTCGTACAAAAACATGGAACAAGCCGACCGCTTTATCCGGGGCGTGCAAAAACATGGGGCAAGCCGACCGCTTTATCCGGGGCGTGCAAAAACATGGGACGGGCCGACCGCTTATCCGGGGCGTGCAAAAACATGGGACAGACTGACCGCTTTATCCCAGGCGTACAAAAATCAGGGGCGGAAGGGGATGCCCTCCAGCCGCAGCAAAAACACCTTGTTCTCCAGCCCGCCGCCGTAGCCGGTGAGGCGGCCGTCCGCCCCCAGCACCCGGTGGCAGGGGATGAAGATGGAGACGGGGTTGCGGCCCACCGCGCCGCCCACCGCCCGGGCGCTCATCTTCGAAACGCCCCGCGCCGCGGCGAGGCGTTCGGCCAGCTGGCCGTAGCTGACGGCCTGCCCCCAGGGGATGCCGGTCAGCAGCCGCCACACCTCGCCCTGAAAGGGGGTGCCCCCCGCCGCCAGCGGCGGGGTGGGGCCGGGGTCGCGGCCGGAGAAGTAGACCTGCAGCCAGCGGGCGGCGTCGGCCAGCACCGGGTCGTCGGCCCGGCGGGGCGGGTCGGCGGGCAGCCGGGGAGGAAAACGCCCCTCCACGAACCAGCAGCCGGTGAGGGCGCCGTCCGCGGCGGTGAGCCAGAGGGGCCCCACCGGGCTTTTGAGCAGCAGGCCGCTCACCGGGCCGCCTGCGGGCTGTTATGTACCGCGCCCTCCAGAACGATGCGGGCCAGGTCGGCGGGCGTGTCGGCCAGGGCGTTCGCCCCCGCCGCCTCCAGTTCCTGCCGGGTGCGGAACCCCCACAGCACCCCCGCGCCGGGCAGGCCGGCGTTGTGGGCGGTGTGGATGTCCACGTCGCTGTCCCCCACAAAGAGGGTGCGGGCCGGGTCGGCGCCCATCCGGGCCAGCAGCCGCCGCAGCGCCGTGGGGTCCGGCTTGGTGGGCACTCCGGGCACCGCCCCCTGCACGAACCGGAACCGCCCCGGGAAATAGTGCTCCATCACCGCCTTGGCCAGGCTGTCCTCCTTGTTGGTGAGCACCCCATAGCGCACCCCCGCCGCCTCCAGCTTGTCCAGCATCGCTTCGATGCCGGGGTAGGGGGCGGTGGTGTCCTCCTTGTGGGCGTCGTACCGGGCGCTGAACTGGGCCAGCACCTCCTTCTGGGCCGCCTCGTCCCGGGCGGATTCCGGCGCGAACCGCCAGCACAGCTTGGGGATGCCGTTGCCCACAAAATACCGGTACTCGTCCACCGTGTGCTCCGGCCAGCCGTTGGCCCGGCAGACAAAGTTCGCCGCGTCCGCCAGGTCCCGCAGAGTGTTCAGCAGGGTGCCGTCCAGATCAAACACCACATGATCAAATCTCATCGTTTTCTTTCCTTCTTTCCTCTATATCCTCGCTTCAGGGCGCCAGCTTCAGCCGCACCGCCCGGGCCAGCTTCACCGCCCGCACCCGCACCTTGGCCCGGCAGGGCAGATGGGCGATCACGTCGCACCGGCCCACCGACTCCGAAAAGGGGGTCTGGCGAAAGGTGAGGGAGCAGTCTGCCGTGAGCAGGTACACCGTGTGCCGGGTGAGGCCCCGGGTGTACTGGGCGGCCAGCGTGCCGTCGGGGGTCTGCCACATCCCCTCGGTGATCCAGGCCTCCAGCCCCGCCAGCAGCAGCCCAAGGCTCAGCAGCAGCGGCAGCGCCAGCAGGGGCGTCAGCCGGGGCAGCTGCCACAGACTCACCCCCATCACCGCGCCCGACAGGGCAAAGGCCGCGCCGCCCTTCCACAAAAACAGCGGCAGGCTGCGCCCCGCCAGCAGCTCCGGCGCGTAGACGGGCGGGGTGAAGGCGGGCAGCAGCGCCTGCACCAGCGCCTCCGCCCCCGGTTTGTACACCAGCACCGGAATGTCGCCGCCCCGGTAGCTGCCCGCGCTCAGGTACACCCCCCGGCGGTTCAAAAGCCGCCCCGCGGGGGTCAGACGCACGTCGCAGGCGGTGACGGCCGCCGCGGCGATGCGCCGCTCGGTGTGGTTCACATGGCCGCCCTTTGCCAGGATGACCCCGCCGCTGCGGCACACTCGGAACCCCGCCGTGGACAGCAGCGACCAGAACAGCGCCACCCCCCACAGCGCAAAGGCCAGCGTTACCAGCCAGGCCACGCCCGCCGGCAGCACCAGCTCCAGCAGCCGCTCCACCTGGGCCAGCTGCCCCAGTGCCAGGTCGTTCAGCTTCTGCTCCAGCCCCTCGCCCAGAATGCGCCGGGTCTGCCGCAGGCTCACCAGCACCAGCGCCGCCGTGGCCGCGATGTTCGCGCTGAGCATGGTCAGCCGCACCCGCTCCGCCCGGGTGGGGGCAAAGAGCACCGCCTGGGAATCCACCGGCAGCAGGCTCTCCGCCAGCGCCGCCGCCGTGCGCCGGGGCAGGTAGAAGGTGGCCCGGTTCGGCCCCCGCCCCCTGGCCATGTACACCGTCACCCGGCTGGCCCCCGCCAGCCGCAGCCACAGCGGCCGCGCCTGCTCCAGCACCGCCACGTCCCGCCGGGCAAAGGCCAGCTGTCGGCGCAAAAGCACCCCGGTGTCCAGCACCAGGGCCTTGTCGGTGAGGGCAAACCCCACCCGCCGCCACAGCACCGTGCCCAGCACCGCCATGCCCACCAGGATGGCCGCGTCCTGCCGCAACGCCCGGTACAGGCTGTTCAGGTCAAAGTCCAGCAGCGCCTGCACCATGGGCACCAGGCACAAAATCAGGCCGTAACGTATAATTTTTAAAATATATACAATATGGAAATGCCCCTTGAGGCGGATGTGATCCATGTCAGCCTCCTTGCAGGCAGGCGGTCAGCCGGTGGGCGTCGGCGTCGGCGATGCCGGGCAGCATCACCACCGCGCCGCTGGTGGAGAGGATGAGCACGCAGCAGCCGCAGCGGCGCAGCAGGGGGGTGGAAAAGCAGCCGGCGGCGCTGACGAAGCGGGTGGGGATGCGCCGGCTGGATTTGAACCAGATGCCGCCGCTGACCCGCAGTTCGCCCAGGGTGATGCTGCCCTCCAGCCGCGCCAGGCGGGCGGGCAGCCAGAGGAGGAACACCGCCAGCCAGGCGGCGGAAAAGACGGCGCCGGGGAACAGCCCCTGCCAGAAGGCGAAGGGGGCCGCCAGCGCGCCCAGGGCCACAAACCACAGGCACACCACCCCGATGCCTTTTTTGTCCAGCCGAAAGCGCACCATGGGCCCTGCCTCCTTTCGCGTTTTTCAAAAGGGATATTCCCCGCTGCCCCCTGATTATACTTGATTATGCCCCGAAAGGAAAGAGGCCGGGGGGCACAGGGCGGTTTTTGGCCGGCGGGGCGGAAAAACGGGTTCTGTTTTGAGGCGGATTGTGGTATAATGCAAAAACGGACGGGCAAAAGGCCCCGGCCGTCCCGCGAAGGGAAAAGGAGAGAAGCGATGGAATACCTCAAGGTCATTTTGTACGGCGTCATCGAAGGCATCACCGAGTGGCTGCCCATCAGCAGCACCGGCCACCTGATCCTGGCGGAGAAGCTGCTGGCGCTGCCCTATCCGGAGGAGTTTCTGAGCATGTTCCGGGTGGTCATCCAGCTGGGGGCCATCCTGGCGGTGGTGGTGCTGTATTTTCCCCGGCTGTGGCCCTTCACCACCGATCCGCGCCATAAATACCAGCGCCCGGCGGTGTGGCAGCTGTGGTTCAAAATTTTTGCGGCCACCCTGCCGGCCCTGGTGCTGGGCCTTCTTCTGGACGACTGGCTGGACGCCCACCTTTATAATTATATCACGGTGGCGGCCATGCTCATTCTCTACGGCGTGTTTTTTATCCTCATCGAGAACCGCCGGCGGCGGCCCACGGTGCGCCGGCTGGACCAGCTGACCTACAAACACGCCCTCATCATCGGCTGCTGGCAGGTGCTGGCCATGATCCCCGGCACCTCCCGCAGCGGGGCCACCATCGTGGGCGGCCTGCTGCTGGGCCTTGCCCGGCCGGTGGCGGCGGAGTTCACCTTCTTTCTGGCCATCCCGGTGATGGCCGGGGCCAGCGGGCTGAAGCTGGTGAAGTACCTGGCGGAGGGCGGCCGCTTTTCCGGCGGGGAAGTGACGGCCCTGGCCCTGGGCTGCGCGGTGGCCTTTGTGGTGAGCGTGGCGGCCATTCGTTTTCTGGTGACCTTTGTGCAAAAGCACAATTTCAAGGTGTTCGGCTGGTACCGCATCGCCCTGGGGGCGGTGGTGCTGGCGGCGGCCTTGTTGGGGTTTTGAGAAGCAGATGTGAAGGAGTGTAAAAGATGGAAAAAGCAAAAGTGTATTACAGTGATCTGCGGGCCCGCCCCGGCCTCAACCTGCTTCAGAAGCTGCAGCGGCTGGTGCGCGCGGCGGGGATGGACACCATCGACATGAAGGACAAGTTCGTGGCCATCAAAATTCATTTCGGCGAGCCGGGCAACCTGTCCTACCTGCGGCCCAACTATGCCAAGGCCCTGGCGGACGTGATCAAGGCCCAGGGGGGCCGGCCCTTTTTGACCGACTGCAACACCCTGTATGTGGGGCGGCGCAAGCACGCGCTGGAGCACATCGAGGCTGCCTATGAGAACGGGTTCACCCCCCTTTCCACCGGCTGCCAGGTGATCATCGCCGACGGCCTCAAGGGCACCGACGAGGTGGAGGTGCCGGTGGCGGGCGGCGAGTATGTGAAGGAGGCCAAGATCGGCCGTGCCATCATGGACGCGGACATCGTCATCAGCCTGAGCCACTTCAAGGGCCACGAGTCCACCGGGTTTGGCGGCGCGTTGAAGAACCTGGGCATGGGCAGCGGCAGCCGCGCGGGCAAGATGGAGCAGCACTCCTCCGGCAAGCCCCAGGTGGACAAGGCGCTGTGCCGGGGCTGCCACTCCTGCGCGAAGGACTGCGCCCAGGGAGCCATCTCCTTTGACGAGAACAACCACGCCTCCATCGACCACGACAAGTGCGTGGGCTGCGGGCGGTGCCTGGGCCGGTGCAACTTCGACGCCATCTCCTGCCCGGCGGACGCGGCCAGCAAGCTGCTGAACTGCCGCATCGCCGAGTACGCCAAGGCGGTGGTGGACGGGCGGCCCAACTTCCACATCAACCTGGTGATGGACGTCTCCCCCAACTGCGACTGCCACGCGGAGAACGACACCCCCATCATCCCCGACGTGGGCATGTTCGCCTCCTTCGACCCGGTGGCCCTGGACCAGGCCTGCGCCGACGCCTGCAACAACATGCCGGTGCTGCCCGGCAGCCAGCTGGCGGACAACCTGGCCCGCCCCGGCTTCTGCGCCTGCGGCGACCATTTCACCGACAGCGCCCCCATCACCCACTGGCAGTCCGCCCTGGAGCACGGCGAGAAGATCGGCCTGGGCACCCGGGAGTACGACCTGGTGAAGGTGTGATTTTGGTATAAACAAAAAGTAAAATTACACATCGTATAGAAAACGGCCCTTGCCCCGGTGTTTTCGGGGCGGGGGCCGTTTTTTCTTTGCCCAACGGGCGGCAATGCGCAGACCCCTTCGCCGCCGGCTGTGCCGGGCGCGGCAGCGCACACTCGCTGCGCCCGGTCCCTCCGCACCGCACGCGGCGTCTCGGACATTTTCCACGGCGAAGGAAAATGTCCGTTCCGATGCGCACTACGTGCGGAGGACCGGGCTTCGCCACAGCCCGCTGGTCGCGGACAGTGTGCCGGCGCCTGCCGCTCCTTTCGCGTCCGCCGGAGGGGCGCCCACCCGCACGCGCGGCAACGCCCCGGAGGGGATCGCCGTTCCCTCCGGGGCGTTTGATCAGTCCGTTTCCAGATACCGCTCGATGGCGCAGGTGAGCCGCTCGTAGCAGGCGGGGGTGTAATGGTCGTAGTCCTGGGGGTCGCCCGCGTCCGCCAGCAGCGCCCGCTGGCCGGCCATGTCCCGCACGATGGCCCAGGCCTGCCCGTCGATGGCGGGCCAGTTGGCCCAGAACAGGCTCTGGCGCTCCGCCTCCTGCCCCGCCAGCCAGCCCTCCAGATGGGCGGCCATGGCGTCGATGGAACTGTCCCGGGCGTTCGCCTCGGCCCAGTTCAGCAGTTCCGCCGCCGCGATGGCGGTCTTCAGGCTCACCCCCGCCTCCCCCTCGCCGAAGGAGACGCAGTTTTCCAGCGCCGCCGTCAGCGCCTCGGGGGCCTGCACCGGATCCGGCTGGGGCAGCCCCGCCGCCTGGCGGGCGGAGGGGTCGCCCTCCGAGGCAGGGGGCAGCGAGTCCGCCCCGGCCGAGGCGGCGGGGGAGGGCAGCGGCGCCGCCGAAGCGCCCGGCCCGCCCCCGGTGGGGGGCGCCGCCTCCGGCACCGTGCAGGCCGCCAGCATCAAAAATGCCGCGCACACCATCAGCCAGACCTGTTTCATACCACTGCCTCCCTCCGCGCAGTTTCCCGCAGTTTATTCTATGGTTAGTATATGGCGGATCAGGCGGAAAATACACACGCCGGCGGCAAAGCCCAGGGCCAGCAGCCCCGCCGTGCGGACAAAATGCCCCTTCTTCTCCATAAAACGGCCTCCTTTCCCGCCCCGCCGCCCCCGCCGTTGACGGGGGACGAGCCGGGCCGTATAATGAAAGAAAAATCCCGCGCGGCGCGCTCTTCCCCGAAGGGAGAGGTGCGCCCGCGCCCCGAAAACGAGGTGCCCATACACTATGAACGACGTTGCCCTGCTCTTTGACTTCATCCGCCGCAGCCCGAGCCCCTGGCACGCGGTGCGCGCCGCCGCCGAGGCCCTGGAGGAGGCCGGCTTTGCCCGCCTGGAGGAGCGGGAAAGCTGGGCCCTCGCCCCCGGCGGCAAATATTACACCGTGCGGGAGGGCTCCAGCCTCATCGCCTGGCGGCAGCCCGCCGCCCCCGCCGCCGGCTGGCGCATCGCCGCCGCCCACTCCGACAGCCCCGCCTTCAAGGTGAAGGGCGCGGCGGCCAAAAACGGCTGTACCCTGCTGCTCACCGAGGGCTACGGCGGCATGATCCGGGCCTCCTGGCTGGACCGGCCCTTAGGCTTGGCCGGCCGGGTGCTGGTGCGCACCGACACCGGGGTGGAAAGCCGCCTGGTGGCCCCCGACCGGGACCTGGCGGTGATGCCTCACCCGGCCATCCACCTGGACCGGGCCATCAACGACGGCCACAAATACGACCCCAAGGCGGACATGCAGGCCCTTTTCGCCCCCGGCGAAGCGGCGGGCGGCTATGAGGAGCTGCTGGCCGCCGAGGCGGGCTGCGCCGCCGGCGATATCCTGGGGGCGGACATGCTGCTCTACTGCCGCCAGCCCGGCGTGACCGCCGGCCCGGCGGGGGAACTGATCCTCTGCCCCCGGCTGGACGACCTGGCCTGCGCCTGGGCCACCCTGCGGGGCTTCCTGGAGGCGCCCGCGGCCGACGAGGGCGCGGTGTGGTGCCTCTTCGACAGCGAGGAGGTGGGCAGCGGCACCCGGCAGGGGGCGCTGGGCACCTTTTTGCCCGACGTGCTGGCCGCCGCCGGCGAGGCCCTGGGCGAGACGGAGGACCAACGCCGGCAAGCCATCGCCAAAAGCCTCGCCCTCAGCGCCGACAACGGCCACGCCATCCACCCCAACTTCGCTTCCTATGCCGACGGGGACTTCCCGGTGCGGCTGGGGGGCGGCGTGGTGCTGAAGTTCAACGCCAACCAGAAATACACCACCACCGGCCTCACTGCCGCTTTGTTCCGGGCGGTGTGTGAAGACGCGGGGGTGCCGGTGCAGACCTACTACAACCGGCCGGACATGCCCGGCGGCAGCACCCTGGGCAATCTGTTGGGCACCCGGGTGCCCCTGCCCATGGCGGACATCGGCCTGCCCCAGCTGGCCATGCACTCCTGCGTGGAGACCGCCGCCGCGTCGGACGTGGCCGCCCTGCACAAGGCCTGCGCCGCCTGGTACGCGGCGAAACTGACCCCGGCGGAAAACGGCTGGGCCATCGGCTGATGGCGGGGCAAAGGCCGGTCACCGGGCGCTTCGCCCCCAGCCCCTCGGGCCGGATGCACCTGGGCAACCTTTTGTGCAGCCTGCTGGCCTGGCTCTCCGCCAGGCACGCCGGCGGGCGGGTGGTGCTGCGCATCGAGGACCTGGACGCCGAGCGCTGCCCCCGCAAATTCGCCGATCTTTTGGAGGCCGACCTGCGCTGGCTGGGCCTTTTCTGGGACGAGGGCGGCAGCGGCGGCGGCCCCCGCGGTCCCTATTACCAGAGCGAGCGGTCGGCCGTCTACGAAGAATACTTTGAAAAACTCAAGGGGATGGGCCTTGTCTATCCCTGCTTTTGCAGCCGCAGCCAGCTGCACGCCGCCAGCGCCCCCCACCGGTCGGACGGCACCCCCGTCTATTCCGGCGCCTGCCGGGGCCTCTCGGCCCAGGAGGTGCGCCGCCGCGCGGCCCTTCGCCCGCCGGCCTGGCGGCTGCGGGTGGCGCCGGAGACGGTGGCCTTCACCGACGGCCACCTGGGCCGGTACGGGGAATACCTGCCCGATGACTGCGGCGACTTTGTGGTGCGCCGGGGGGACGGGGTGTTCGCCTACCAGCTGGCGGTGGTGGTGGACGACGCGCTGATGGGCGTCACCCAGGTGGTGCGGGGGGCGGACCTGCTCCAGTCCACCCCGCGGCAGCTCTACCTATATAAACTGCTGGGCCTGCCCGCCCCGGAATTCTACCACCTGCCCCTGCTGCTGGCCCCGGACGGGCGGCGGCTGTCCAAGCGGGACGGGGACGTGAGCCTGGAGACGCTGCAGCGCCGCTTTTCCCCCGAGGAGGTGGTGGGGCGGCTGGCCTTCGCGGCGGGCCTTTTAAAAACGCCCGCGCCGGTGGCGGCGGCGGACCTGGTAAAAGTTTTTTCCTGGGAAAAGGTGCCGAAAGAGGACATCCTGCTGCCCCGGGGCCTGTTTGACTGAACGGGGAGGGAAAAGACATGAAAAAGAGGTTTGCGGCGGCGCTGGCCGCCCTGCTGGCGCTGGGGGCGCTGGCCGGCTGCGGACGGAAGGTGCCCCCAGCCGCCCCGGTGACCCTGGCGGTGGCCAGCGACCTGCACTATGTGGGCGAGGCCATCGAGGACGGGGGCGAACTGTTCACCCGGGTGGTGAAGGAGGGGGACGGCCGCCAGCTGGACTACATCCGCCCCATCACCGACGCCTTTCTGGCCCAGGTGGTGCAGGACAAGCCCGACGCCCTCATCCTCACCGGCGATCTGAGTTTCAACGGCGAAAAGGCCAGCCACGAGGAACTGGCGGCCAAGCTGGACCAGGTGGTCCAGGCGGGGGTGCCGGTGTTCGTGCTGCCGGGCAACCACGACGTGAACAACTACGCCGCCTCCACCTACCTGGGCGGCGAGCGGGCGTCCACCGACTTCGTGACGCCGGAAGAGTTCGAGGAAATTTATAAAAACTGCGGTTTTGCCGCCGCCGACAGCCGGGACTCCGCCAGCATGAGTTATATGGTGAAGCTGAACGGTGGCGTGTGGCTTTTTATGCTGGACACCCAGCCCTACTATCTCAATGAGCCGGGCTTTCCCTATACGGTGGGCGGCGTGGTGCAGGACGGCACCTGGACCTGGCTGGAAAAGCAGCTGAAGAAATGCGCCGCCGCCGGGGCGGTGCCCCTGGCGGCGATGCATCAGAACCTGGCGGTGCACAGCCAGCGGTTCACCACCGGCTACCGCCTCTACGACGCCGACCGGCTGGCGCAGCTGCTGGCCGACTACGGCGGGCAGCTGGCCTTTTCCGGCCATCTGCACCCCCAGCACATCGCCTCGTGGCAGGGCGAGGGGGGAGAACAGGTGTGGGACGTGGCCTCCGGCAGCCTTGCGGTGTGGCCCTATCTCTCGGGGCGGGTGACCATCGACCCCGACGGCGCGGGCCATGCCTCCTGGGACTATGAGGCAGCGCCCACCGACGTGACCGCCTGGGCCGCCGCCACCGGCCAGACCGACCCGGTGTTCGCGGATTTCTCCGCCTTCGGCCGGGCGCAGTTCGCCATAAACTCCACCAGCCGCAGCGCGGACAGGCTCGCGGAGGCCCTGGGCGAGGAGGACGCCGCCGCCTACCGCCGGGTGATGGGGGAAGTGAACGTGCTCTATTTCGCCGGCGCCCTTACCCGCCAGGCGGCCGACGAGTTGAAGGCCTCCCCCGAATGGGCGGTGGTGGAGCGGGCAAAGAACAGGGGTGTGGACACCAGCTACATCCTCTCGGTGGTGAACGAGGCGGAGGGCAGCCAGTGCAGCCTTCACATCGACCCCGCCGCATAACAAAAAACAGCGCCGCTTCGGCCGACGGGCCGGCGGGGCAGGGGAGAACCCCTCTTGCCCCGCCGGCCCTTTTGCGCGCTGGCCCCGCCCGGCAGCGCGGGGCGCAAACCGGGTATGAGAATATTTCATACTTTGCACAGCGGGCATTTGATGGTAGCCTAAGGATAGAAAATGACGCGCCGCGCCGCGGGTGTCCGCGCCGCGCTATCTTTGCAAAAGGAGGAAGAAAACCCGCTATGTTCAGTTCGAAAAAGAAAACCGGCTTTTCCAAGTTCGTAGCGTCCATTCCCAACTGGGTCTGGCTCATCATTTCGCTGGTCACGGCGCTGCTGCTCTGGGTCGTGATCTCCCACACCAAAAAGGGCGGCGTCGTGTTCGCCACTCCCCCCGAGGTGCTGGAGAGCCTCATCAAGCAGGCGTCCAGCGGCCTGCTGTGGGATCACGTCAGCCACAGCCTTTTCCGCGTGATCGCGGGCTTCAGCCTGGCCTTCGTGGCGGCCATCCCCGTCTCCTTCCTGATGGGCTGGTACGCCCCCTTCCGGCATGTGGTGGAGCCCTGGATCCAGTTCGTGCGCAACATCCCGCCCCTGGCCTACATCCCCCTGATCATCGTGGGCGCCGGCGTGGGCGAGCCCTCCAAGGTCATCGTGATCTTCATCGCCTGCTTCCTGGTGCTGGTGGTCACCATCTACCAGGGCGTGTGCAACGTGGACGTCACCCTCATCAAGGCCGCCCGCATCCTGGGCGCGTCCGACCGTGACATCTTCTTCCGGGTGGTCATCCCCGCCTCCACCCCCTTCATCCTCACCGGCGCCCGGCTGGGCCTGTCCGCCGCGCTGACCACCCTGGTGGCCGCCGAGCTCACCGGCGCATCCGAGGGCCTGGGCATGATGATCCAGAAGGCCAGCGGCTACTACGACATGGGCACCGTGCTCATGGGCATCATCGTTATCGGCATCATCGGCATCTCCATGGAGAAGCTGGTGCGGTTCTTAGAGAGGAGGCTCACAGGATGGCAGGAAACAGTGCAGCAGTAAAGGTCAAGATCGACAACGTCGTCAAGAAGTTCAACGGCCGCACCGGCGAGATGATCGCCCTGAACGGCGTCACCCTGGACATCCACGAAAATGAGTTCATCACGGTGGTGGGCCCCTCCGGCTGCGGCAAGTCCACCATCCTGAACATCATCGCCGGCCTGCTGGAGCCCACCAGCGGCAACGTCTATGTGGACGGCAAGAAGGTGGAGGGCCCCGGCCCCGAGCGCGGCGTGGTGTTCCAGCAGTACGCCCTGTTCCCCTGGCTCACCGTGCGCAAGAACGTGAAGTTCGCCCTGGCCATGCGGGGCATCAAGGGCCCCGAGGCGGACGCCATCGTGGACAAGTACTTAAAGATGGTGGACCTGGAGAAGTTCGCCAACCACTACCCGAAGGAGCTGTCCGGCGGCATGAAGCAGCGTGTGGCCATCGCCCGCGCCTACGCCGCCGAGCCGGAGGTGCTGCTGATGGACGAACCCTTCGGCGCACTGGACGCCCAGACCCGCACCCAGCTGCAGACCGAGCTGCTCAACACCTGGCAGACCGAGCGCAAGACCTGCTTCTTCATCACGCACGATGTGGACGAGGCCATCATCCTGGGGCAGAAGGTGGTCATTATGAGCGCCCGCCCCGGCCGCATCAAGGAGATCGTGGACATCGACATCCCCTATCCCCGCGACCAGGAGACCAAGATGAGCCCCCGCTTCCTGGAGCTGAAGAACTACATCTGGAGCCAGGTGTACCAGGAGTATCTGGAAGTGCGCAAATAAGCGCGGCATCCGCGAAACACGCCCCCGGGCCCCGCGGCCCGGGGGCGTTTCGCGCGCCGCCGGCCCGTTACAGCGGGGTTACAAATGAAAGGCGGGGCGGGAAGATCCCCCGGCAGAACCCACAAGGGCGGCCGGGACGCATTGGGCGAAAAGCCCAAAAAGTTTCCGGAAAAGTATGAGAATATTTCATACTTTTCAAGGCCCCTGTCTTCGCGTATACTGGAGACAGTCAAAGCCGGGGGAGAAGCGTTCCCCCGCCGCAACAGCGGGGTGGCGTCCACCCCGCAGGTCCATACAAATTGGAGGAAAGAACATATGAAAAAACTCGTCAGCTTTGTGCTGGCCGGCGCCCTGGCCCTGAGCCTGGCCGCCTGCGGCAGCACCCCCAGCAGCACCCCCGCTTCCACTCCGGCCTCCGAACCCGCCTCCGCGTCCGCCCCGGCTTCCGAGCCCGCCGAGCAGTTCGAGACCGTGGACCTGCGGGTGGCTTACATGCCCAACATGGGTTCCAACAGCCTGCTGGCCACCGCCATCAACATGGGCTACTTTGAGGAGATGGGCCTGAACGTCACCCTCACCGAGTTCCAGGGCGGCCCCCAGGAGATCGCCGCCATGGCTTCCGGCGACATCGACATCTCCCAGATCGGTCACGGCGCTCATGCCCTGTGCATCGAGGGTCAGGCCAAGATCTTCCATCTGGACTGCACCAGTCTGGCTGACGCCGTGGTGGCCAACACCGAGAAGGGCATCAACTCCATCGCCGACCTGAAGGGCAAGACCATCGCGGTGTCCAGCGGCACCTCCGCCGAGATCATCCTGAACCTGGCCCTGTCTTCCGCCGGCCTGACCCAGGACGACGTGACCCTGGTGGAGATGGACGCCAACGGCATGGTGAGCGCCATGGTGAGCGGCGGCGTGGATGCCTGCGCCACCTGGAGCCCCAGCACCCTGACCATCGCCAACGCGCTGGGCGACAAGGCCCTGACCCTGGCCACCAACAACGACTACGTTGATCAGGTCACCTTCCCCTCCAGCTTCATCACCACCGAGGAGTTCGCCAATGCCAACCACGACGTGCTGGTGCGCTTCAGCCGCGCGCTGCTGAAGGCCCAGGATTACCGTGCCGCCAACATCGAAGAGGTGGCCAAGTGGGTGGCCAAGCAGTGCAAGGCCGACGAGCAGACCATGCTGGACTGCGTGGGCGAGGGCAACTGGCTCACCGGTGAGTTCATCGCCCAGGGCCTGAAGGACGGCACCGTCAAGAACTACTACCAGAACCAGCAGAAGGTGTTCATCGACGCCGGCCGCATCACCGAGGAAGTGCCTGTGGAGGATTACATCCTGTTCGACGTCATGCAGGAGGCTGTGGACGCCACCTACGGCGCCTGATCTTCCCACAACCGCATAAAAAGCACACAGGGGGCATAAAGGCTGCTTTATGCCCCCCTTTTTTGCGCCGCCAAACAAAAATGCCCCGGCGGCGGGCGAATGTGCTATAATGGTGATAAAAGGGGAAAAGGAGGGGGCGCCCATGCTGGTGCTGGTGCTGGTGCTGATGGCCCTGGCCACGGTGGCGGTGGCCGCCAACCGGCGGGACGTGCTGTCCTTTTACCTGTGCGGGCTGAGCGCCAGCTTTGTGGTGATGATGTGCGGGGTGGTCACCTATGTGGCCAAGATGGGCGGCTACAACACCGCCCAGCGTCTGTTCCTCTTCCTCTCGCCCCACCTGCAGCTGTGGCTGCAGGGGCTGCCCGTGCCCCTGGGCACCCTGGGCTACATGGTGGCCCTGGGGCGCAGCCTGTTCCCCTATTTCCTCTTGTGTCTGGGCATCTACCACTCCAACCTCCATTGGGTGCGCCGCCGTGAGACCGTTCTGCGGGCGCTGCACCTGCTGGGCACCGCCGCCCTGCTGGTCTACTACTGGCCGCCGGTGTTCCGCTGGGTGGTGGGGGGCCGCTTCTGGATGCTGGTGCTCATGCGGCGGGTCTGCCTGTGGTGGATCGCCGCCAGCGTGCTGGCCGCCGTGGCCCTGCTGCTGCAGGATTACTTCGCCACCACCTCCCCCTACTTCAAGCGCAGCAGCCGGCTGGTGGTGCTGGCGCTGGTGAGCATCACCGTGCTCTACGGCATGTACGCCATCCAGGACCCCGGCCAGATCTACAACTTCTACGTCTCGGAATACATCCGCCTGGGCTCGCTGAACTACCTGCGCACCGCCCTTTCCAGCGGCTGGAGCTGGCTGCCCCTGGCGGCCTGCACCGTCTTCTTCGTGGTGCTGGGCACCTTCAACATGATCCATTACAGCCGCCTGAGCCAGTCGGAGGCCCAGGAGGACACCCGCCTCCGGCGCAAGTTCGACACCGCCTCCATGGGGGCGTCGGTGTTCGTGCACAGCATCAAAAACCAGCTGCTGGCCGCCCGGGTGGCCCACAAAAAGCTGCAGCAGGAACTGGAGAACCCCGAGCCCGATCTGGAAAAAGTGCGGGCCTGGGCCAAATGCCTGCGGGAGATGAACGCCTCCATGCTGGAGCGGATGGAGGAACTCTATCGCTCCATCAAGGTCAGCTACATCGCCCTGGTGCCGGTGGACAGCGGCGAGATCGTGGCGTCGGCCCTGGAGCGGCTGGCCCAGAAATACCCCGACGCGAAGGTGCAGGCGCACCAGAGCGTGCACGCGCTGGTGCTGGCCGACCGCACCCACATGGCCGAGGCGCTGTATAACCTGCTCACCAACGCCTGGGAGGCGGCGTCGGCCACCGGCGCGCCGAGGGTGGAGCTGCTGGTGCAGCCCGAGCGGCTGTGGCTGGACTTCATCGTGCGGGACAACGGCCCCGGCATCTCCCGCGCGGAACAAAAAAAGATCTTCGACCCCTTCTACACCAGCCGCAACACCAACACCAACTGGGGCATGGGCCTTTACTATGTGCGCCAGATCGTGAAAAGCCACCTGGGCCACCTGCAGATCAAAAGCAGCGAGGGCAGGGGCAGCACCTTCACCGTGATGCTGCCCCGCTATGTGCCCGGGCGGCAAAAGCGGACAAAGGAGGGGCGGGAAGAACCATGATCACCATTCTCATTGCCGACGATTTCGACCTGCTGCGGCAGGACCTGTCCGAGCTGCTCAACGCCCAGCCGGACATGAAGGTGGTGGGCCAGGCGTCCACCGGCGCCGCCATCGTGGAACTGGCCAAAAACGTCAAGAGCGACATGATCCTGATGGACATCGAGATGGAGAACGTCTCCGCCGGCATCCAGGCCGCCGAGGCCATCCACGACGCCGACCCCGACCGGCTCATCCTCTATCTCACCGCCCACGACACCGACCGCATGATCCTCACCGCCATGGGCACCGGCGCGGTGGACTACATCGTCAAGGGCGCCTCCGACGAGGAGGTGCTGGCCCACATCCGGGCCGCGGCGGGCGGCAACCCCATGCTGAGCGCCCGCATCCAGTCCACCGTCATCCGGGAGTACAACCGCCTGCGCCGCTCGGAGCAGAGCCTGCTGTTCTTCATCAACAACGTCTCCCAGCTCACAAGCACCGAGCGGGAGCTGGTGCGCCTGCTTTTGCAGGACAAAAAGGTCAAGGAGATCGCCGCCATCCGCTGTGTGGAGGTGGTGACCGTCAAGACCCAGATCAAGGGCCTGTTGCACAAGTTCGGCTGCACCCGCACCAAGGAGATCGTGGAGATGATCCGCCAGCTGAACATATCCCACCTGTTTTAACGCCGGGGCGCGCCGCGCCCTGTTCCAAAGAGAAAGGAGAACCGTCATGTACGAATACTTCCACATCAGCGCCGAGGACCTGGGCAAAGACGCCAGGATCCCCCTTCTCAAGCTGGGCGATTCCGGCGAGGTCTTTTATGAGATCGCCATGGAGATGGTGAACACCATCAAAGAGAACAACGCCGCCGGCAAACACACCGTCTTCATCTGCCCGGTGGGCCCCGTGGGCCAGTACCCCATCTTTGTGCGGCTGGTCAACCGGGACCGCATCAGCCTGAAAAACTGCTGGTTCATCAACATGGACGAGTACCTCACCGACGAGGGCGAGTGGGTGGACAAGAGCCACCCGTTGAGCTTCCGCGGCTTCATGGACCGCACCGTCTACACCAAGATCGACCCCGAACTGCTGATGCCGGAGAGCCAGCGCATCTTCCCCGACCCCCACGACCCCGAGAACATCCAGCGGGTGATCGAGCGCCTTGGCGGCGTGGACGTGGCCTTCGGCGGCATCGGCATCAACGGGCACCTGGCCTTCAACGAGGCCCAGGATGAACTGACCCCCGAACAGTTCGCCGAGCTGCCCACCCGGGTGCTCACCATCAGCCGGGAGACCCGCACCACCAACGCCATCGGCGACTACAACGGCGCCATCGACGCCATGCCCCGCAAGTGCGTGACCATCGGCATGAAGCAGATCCTGGCGGCCAAAAAGATCCGCCTGGGCGTCTTCCGCGACTGGCACCGCGCCGTGGTGCGCCAGGCGGCCTACGGCGAGGTGACGGCCCACTTCCCGGCCACCCTGGTGCAGCGCCACCCCGACGCCATGATCATCGTCAACGCCAACGCCGCGCAGCAGCCGTTCTAAAGCGGGGCAGGGAAGGGAAACGAATATGGAACAGCTTGTCATCACCAACGCCCGGGTCTACACCGGCCACCGGTTCACCCCCCGGGAGATCTTTGTGGAAAAGGGCCGCGTCGCCCAGCTGGCAAAGCGGGTGGACGCCCCGGAAGACTGCCCCCGGCTGGACCTTGGAGGCCGGCGGCTGGCCCCCGGCTTTCTGGACATCCACACCCACGGCGGCGCCGGGGTGGACGTGAACGCCGCCACCGCCGCCCAGCTGAACGGCACCATCGGCCGCTTCTTCGCCAGCCAGGGCACCACCGGCTGGCTGTGCAGCGTGCTCACCGACACCCCCGAGCAGACCCTCTGGTGCATCGACCAGGCCAAGGCCGCCATGAAGGAGCAGGGCGACTGGGCGCAGCTGCTGGGCGTGCATCTGGAGGGGCCCTTCCTGGCCAGCCAGTACAAGGGCGCCATGCCCGAGCACCTGCTGCAGAAGGGCTCGGCGCAGCTGTTTGAGAAGTACGAGGCCGCCGCCGAGGGGGCCATCAAGTACATGACCGTCAGCCCCGAGGTGGAGGGCGTGCCCGAGATGATCCGGGCCATCGCCGGCCGGGTGAAGGTGGCCATCGGCCACTCCGGCGCCGACTACGACACCGCCATGGAGTGTATCGAGAACGGCGCGGTGAGCGCCACCCACACCTTCAACGCCATGCGGCTGTTCCACCAGCACCAGCCGGCCATCATGGGCGCGGTGCTGGAGAGCGACGTGTACTGCGAGGCCATCTGCGACGGGCGGCACCTGCACCCCGGCAGCGTGCGGATGCTGCTCAAGTGCAAGGGCTGCGGCCGGGTGGTGGCCGTCACCGACAGCATCATGGCCGCCGGCCTGCCGGACGGCAACTACAAGCTGGGGGTGAACGACGTGGTGGTGGAGGACGGCGACGCGAAGCTCGCTTCCGACGGCACCCGCGCCGGCAGCACCCTCACCACCGGCCAGGCGCTGAAGAACCTGGTGAAGTTCACCGGCGAGGGGCCGGAGACGGTGCTGCCCCTGCTCACCGAAAACCCCGCCGATCTGTTGGGTATGTCCCGCAAAGGCCGCATCGCCCCGGGCTGCGACGCCGACTTTGTGGTGCTGGACGACGACCTGTCCGTACTGCGCACCATCGTGGGCGGGCGCACGGTCTACACCGCCCGATGAGCGCGGCGATGACGCTGGTGCTGGTGGCGCTGATCTCGGTGGCGGGCAGCTTTGTGCAGGCCTCCACCGGCTTTGGCTACGCCGTCACCGTGATGGCCCTCTGGCCGCTGTTCCTGCCCTACAAGACCGCCCTGGTGGTGGAACTGGCGGCGGCGCTGGTGCTCTGCGTGGTGATCGCCGCGCGCTACTGGCGCTTTGTGAACTGGCGGCAGCTGCTGGTGCCCGGCTCCGTGGCCCTGGTCACCAACTGGCTGGGCCTGCAGATCATGTCCGGCACCTCCGACACGGTGCTGCGCCGGCTGCTGGGCGGCGCGCTGATGGTGCTGGCGGTCTACTTCCTCGCCTTTTCCGAAAAGCTGAAGATCCGGCCCACCGTGGCCGCCGGCCTCATCACCGGGGCGGTGGCGGGCCTGTCCGCCGGGATGTTCAGCATCGGCGGGCCGCCCATCGTCATCTACTACCTGGCCGCCTTCAAGGACAAGCGGGAGTACACCGCCACCACCCAGATGTTCTTCATCCTCATCAGCGTGTGGCTGCTGGTGATGCATGTGTTCATGGGCAACGTGAACGCCCAGGTCATCGCCTGCAGCGGCGCCGCCCTGGCGGGGCTGGGCATCGGCACGGCGGCGGGCCTGGCGGTGTTCAAGACCCTGCCCATGAAGCGCATCAAGCTGCTGGTGTACCTGTTCATGCTGGTGATGGGCCTGTACATCCTCATCGTTGGCTGAAAGCCGGCGGCAAAGCCTGCCCCTTTCCCCCGCGGCGTGCCGCGGGGGATTTTTCCCGTTTTGCGAGTATGAGGCTTTTTCATACTCGCAATTGTGCCGCCGCTGCCGTATAATGGAAACTGGACGAGATTGTGGCCGCGGCGCGCCGCGGCCCGCGAAATAAGGGAGGGACGTGTATGAATCTGAATCTGGACGTCGATCTTGCCCGCCGCATGACCGAGCCCGGCGACGTGGACGCGGCGCTGGAGAGCGCGAAGGCGGAGTATCGCCGGCTGGCCGCCCTGGGCCCCGACGACGGCGACTGGCCGGTCACCGGCTGGTTCCACTGCGCCGAGGCCGCCTGCCAGCTGGACCTCATCAAGGAAAAGGCCGCCGAGATCCGCCAAAACGCCGAGGTGTTCGTGCTGGTGGGGGTGGGCGGCTCCAACCAGGCCGCCCGGGCCATGATCGAGGCCATCCAAAAACCCGGCGGCCCCCGGATCGTCTACGCGGGCAACACCCTGTCGGCCTGCGAGGTGGCCCGGGTGCTGCAGGCCATCGAGGGCAAAAGCGTCTACATCGACGTGATCGCCAAGAACTTTGAGACCCTGGAGCCGGGCAGCCACTACCGGGTGCTGCGGGCGGCCATGGAAAAGCGCTACTCCAAAGAGGAGATGGCCAAACGGGTGATCCTCACCGGCACGGTGGGCTCCCGCCTGGAGGAGATCGCCAAAGAGAACGGCTGCACCTTCCTCCACTTCCCCCTGCGGGTGGGCGGGCGCTACTCCGCCTTCACCCCGGTGGCGCTGCTGCCGCTGGCGGTGGCGGGCCTGGACGTGGACGCCTATCTGGAGGGCGGCCGCGCCATGGAGCAGCTGCTGGCAAAAACCGAGGGCGGCATCGCCGCCGAGTACGCCGCGGTGCGCCACGCCCTCTGGCTGCGGGGCTTCCGGGTGGAGATGCTCACCGCCTTCGAGCCGCGGCTGTTCCGGGCCGAGCAGTGGTGGAAGCAGCTCTTCGGCGAGAGCGAGGGCAAGGACAAGAAAGGCATGCTGCCCGCCTCCATGATCAACTCCGAGGACCTGCACAGCATGGGCCAGTACATGCAGGACGGCCTGCGCATCCTCACCGAGACCTTCCTGTCGGTGGACGATCCGGGCGCCTCGGTGGTCATCGAGCCGGACCCCGATTTCAAGGACGGCTTCGACTACCTGGACGGCATGGACTTCGCCAACATCAACCGGGCGGCGGAGAAGGCCACCCTGCACGCCCACGCCGCCGGCGGGGTGCCCTGCGTGGTGCTGCGGCTGCCCCGCATCGACGAGCGCACCTTCGGCCTTGTGTACTACTTCTTCATGGTGGCCTGCGCCCTCAGCGGCCGGCTGCTGGGGGTAAACCCCTTCGACCAGGAGGGCGTGGAGGAGTATAAGCGCAGCATGTTCGCGGCCCTGGGCAAGGGCGGGGTCAAGGGCAGATGAACCCCCTGGCCCGCCGGCCCTTCCGCCTGGCCGCCAACCGGGTGAACTACCTTTTGCCCGGCGGGGAAATGATCGACGAGTTCCTGGGCCTTCCCCGGGGGTCCGCGCCGGGGGCCAGCCAGATGTGGGTGGCCAGCACGGTGCAGTCCACCCTGCCCGGCGCGGCGGACAGCCGCTCGTACATATTGCCCGCCGACGGCGGCGGCTGCCTGGCCGAAGCGCTGCAAAGGGACCCGGCGGCCTTTCTGGGGCAAAAACACGCCGCGGCCTTCGGGGCCGACCCCGGCTTTCTGCTAAAACTGCTCCACTCCAGCCAGCGGCTGCTGGTGCAGGCCCACCCGGACAGGGCCAGGGCCGAAAAATACTTCCATTGGCCCCACGGCAAGACCGAGGCCTGGTATGTGCTGGCCACCGAGGGCGAGGCGTACGTCTGGGCGGGCTTTCGCCCCGGCGTGACCCGGGAGGCGTTCGCCGCCCTCATCGAAAAACAGGACACGGCGGCCATCCTGGGCTGCCTCCACCGCTTTTCCATCGCCCCCGGCGATGTCATTTTCATCCCGGCGGGCCTGCCTCACGCCATGGGGGCGAACAGCCTGGTGGCGGAGATACAGGAGCCCACCGACATCACCCTGCGGGCGGAGTATATCCGCCCGGACGGCAGCCGCCTGCCCCCCGAGAGCCTCCACGGCGGCGCGGGGATGGACGCCCTGCTGGACTGCTTCGATTTTTCCTGTGCCGCCCCCCGGGAGGCGGTGCGGGAGAGATACTTCCTGCGGCCCGAACGCCGGGCCGTGCCCGGCGGGGTGGAGACCACCCTCGTCGGCCCCGCCGCCACTTGCTGCTTCGGCCTTGTGCGGCTGGCCCTCACCGGCCCCTGCCCCCGGCAAAACCCCGCCTTCCGGGTGCTGCTGGTGGAACAGGGCGGGGGAGAACTTTCCGGCGGCGGCGTGACCCTGCCGCTCCACCAGGGCGCCGAGGTGTTCGTGCCCGCCGGGGTGGGGGAGTACACCCTCACGCCAACGGGCAAGGGACTGGCGGTGCTGGAGTGCATCCCCCCCCTCGCCCTGACAAAACACACGCGGAACGCGCCGCCCTGCCGCGGCGCACAGCCACCGCGGGCCCCGCGCCCGCCCGACCAAAAGAAATGAGGTAAAAACTATGCTGGTACCCCTTCGCGCGATCCTGGAAGCCACCGAGAATTATCACTACGCCCAGGGCGCCTTCAACGTGAACGCCGTGGCCCAGGCCCAGGCGGCCATCGAGGTGCACGAGATGTTCCGCTCCGCCGCCATCCTGCAGGGCGCGGACCTGGCCAACGGCTTCATGGGCGGCCGCACCGACTTCATGAACGCCACCCTGGAGGACAAGATCAAGGGCGCGGCCAACATCGGCGCGGCGGTGAAAAAGTACGGCGAGGACAGCCCCATCCCCGTGGCGCTGCACCTGGACCACGGCCGCAATTTTGAAAGCTGCAAGGCGGCCATCGCCGGCGGCTACACCAGCGTGATGATCGACGGCTCCTCCCTGCCCTTTGAGGAGAACATCGAACTCACCCGCGAGGTGGTGAAGTACGCCCACGAGCGGGGCGTTTCCGTGGAGGCCGAGCTGGGCGTGCTGGCGGGCGTGGAGGACCATGTGTTCAGCGCCGGCTCCACCTACACCAACCCCCTGGACGCGGTGGAGTTCATCCGCAAGACCAAGGTGGACGCCCTGGCCATCAGCTACGGCACCATGCACGGCGCCAACAAGGGCAAGGGCGCCAAGCTGCGCAAGGAGATCGCCATCGCCACCAAGGAGTGCCTGCTGCACGAGGGCATCTTCTGCGCCCTGGTGAGCCACGGCTCCTCCACCGTGCCCCAGTACATCGTCAAGGAGATCAACGACCTGGGCGGCGACATCCAGAACGCCTACGGCATCGAGCTGGCCCAGCTGAAGGAGGCGGCCCGCTGCGGCATCGCCAAGATCAACGTGGACACCGACATCCGCCTGGCCGTCACCCGCAACATGAAGGAGCTGTTCGCCAGCCGCCCCGAACTGCGCGAGAGCGCGTCCATCGGCCCCATCTATCAGCTGCTGGAGGCCAACCGCAGCGCCTTCGATCCCCGGGTGTTCCTGCCCCCCATCATGGACACCGTCATGTACGGCACCATCCCCGACGAGGACGTGGCCGCCATTGTGGACTGCATCAAGAAGGGCGTGCGGGAGGTCATCGGCACCCTCATCGTGGAGTTCGGCAGCGTGGGCAAGGCCCCGCTGGTGGAGCGGGTCACCCTGGACGAGATGGCCGAGCGCTACCGCAAGGAAGGCATCTGACCCGGAAGAAGAAAAGGAGCGACGCTGACTATGAAGTACATCTTTCTCAACCTCAAGCGCTTCGACGTGCCGGTGGAGTACGGCGGCGTGAACCGGCTGGCCCCGGTGGCCGGCTGGGCCGAGGCCATCGTCAAGGGCACCCAGGAGGGGCTGAAGAAATACGACCCCGAAAAAGTGGAGTTCGTGCAGTTCTTCCCCGAGGCCCACATCCTGAACGCCGCGGCCGCGCTGTGTGAAAACAGCCCCGTCAAGGTGGGCTGCCAGAGCGTCTTCCGGGAGGACACCGCCGTGGGCGGCAACTTCGGCGCCTTCACCTCCAATCGGCCCGCCTCCATCGCCAAAGCCCTGGGTTGCGGCGGGGTGCTCATCGGCCACTGCGAGGAGCGAAACGACAAAAACGGCATCCTGGCCGAGGCGGGCGTCACCGACACCGCCGCGGTGAACCGGCTGCTGAACCGGGAGATCAAAGCCGCCACCGCCCGGGGGCTGAAAGTCCTCTACTGCATCGGCGAAAAGAGCGAGGAGCAGGACCGCTGGCAGGAAGTGCTGGGCGAGCAGCTGGACGTCGGCCTTGCCGGCGTGGACAAGAGCCAGGTGGTCATCGCCTACGAGCCCATCTGGTCCATCGGCCCCGGCAAGACCCCGGCGGACAAGCCCTACATCCAGAAGATCGCCCGCTTCGTGAAGGAGCGCACCGGCGGCGTGCCGGTGGTCTACGGCGGCGGCCTCAAGAGCGACAACGCCGAGATGCTGGCCTCCATCCCCGAGATCGACGGCGGCCTCATCGCCCTCACCCGTTTTTCCGGCGAGATCGGCTTCTACCCCGACGAGTACCTGGAGATCATCCAAAAGTATCTGGGCGAGTAAGGCCCGGCGAGCGATAAGGAGGAAACGCCAATGAAACTGGATTTTGAGTACGGCCACGGCCTGATGAGCGCCGAACTGCCGGATACCACCGACGTGTTCATCCCCGGCACCACGGTGGCGGACCC
>NZ_CALWND010000017.1:0-32176 GCF_944382735.1 Candidatus Allofournierella merdavium
AGCCGGGAGCATAGCGCCGTTTGTTGTCAGCAGCCCGTTTCACGGTCTGCGTGTAGTTCCTTGTAAACTGACCTAAAGTAATGTTTTCATAATGCTATCCTCCAATATTGGCTCTGTTAAGAAGAAAAACTCCCGCCTAATTCCTGTTAGGAATCAGACGGGAGTTTCGTATGCACCCGAAAACCGTCAGCTAACAGTTGATAAGTGATTTAGCTCCTTATCACTGTTAAGCCAAGGCTTTGCGGGATCTTTTCTGCTGTTTGTCTTCTGTTCTGCGCAAGGCCGGCGGCACCGCCGGGAACGGCGCAAAGGCCTGCCGGCTGCCGGGCACAGCGGCGCGGGCCGGGCGCTCTTCAAAAACGCCCACCGGGCGGACTGCGTTTTACACTTCCGCTTCCTCGCCCCGGGAGGGGGCGCGCAGAGCGGCCGGCCTGCCGCGGCGGGGTCACGGGGTTTGATCGGTCCCGGCCCGCCCGCGGAACAAAGCGGCCGCGGCGGCAACGCCGGCGGCCGTGCAGGGGAGCATCAGCAGGTAGTACGGGAAGATGTACCGGGCCTTGGCCTCCCACAGCACCGAGAACAGAAAGCCGCCCAGCACGGCCACCAGCGGCAGGTAATTCTCCAGGGGGAGGCGCTTTTTCAGCCCCGCCGCGAGAAACGCCAGCACCCCGCCGTAGGCCACCAGCTGATAAATGTTGGTGTAGGCGGTGAGATACTCGTTTCCCCTGCCCTCATAGATGCTCTGCACCAGCTGCGGCTGCTCGCCCACGAACAGGTTGTTCATCACGAGGCACTGGTACATGGGCGCGTTCCACTGGGAAAAGATCTTCCGGTAGTAAAAATCCGCCGCGTAGGCGGGGTCCTGCCGGCAGCGGACGGCAAAGGCGATCAGATCCCGCTTGGCCGTCTCGGAGGCAAGCTTCGGGTCAAACCCGCAGTTCTGATAGACGCTGCCGTTATAGCCGTTGTACCAGCCGGCGTTCACCGACTCGTCGTTGGTGCCCATGGCGATATACAGGATTGCGGGCATGGACTTGCTGTTGTCGGGGATCTTGTCGTGGTAGAGCAGCGCCATCAGCGTCGTGGGGGTGAGCATGGCCAGCAGCAGCGCCAGGGCGGCCAGCAGGCGGCCCCGGGTGGCGCCGCGCAGCAGTTTGATCGCCATGACGATGGCCAGCGCGATCAGCACGATCATCACATTGGTGCGCAGCAGCAGGGCCGCGGAGGTGAAGAGATACAGCCCGGCCACATAGCGGCGCGCGGGGGACCTGATGCACTCCAGGCACATCCAGACCGCCGCCATGGCAAAGGCGGTGGAGCTGGATTCGCCATAGACGAAGGCGGTGTAGACGTACATGGGCGCGCAGAAAAGCGCCAGCAGCAGGTACAGGAACCCCGCTTCCCGCTGCCCGCCGCTGATCAGCGCCACCACGCGGAAACCCGCGTAGACCAGAAGCCCGGTGGTCAGCGCGTTGAACAGCTGGAACGCCTGCCAGTTTTCCAGTTCAAAGAAGGAGGACACCAGCACGAACACCCGCAGCACGCTGATAATCCCCAGCTGCTGCTGGCAGGGCCCCACATAGCCGCTCTGCTGCAGGCCGCTGAAATCGCCGGCATTGAACCGCTCGGCCTGCTTGACGATCTGGCTCTGGTCCGCCTGGGGGGCCGTTTTGGAGGCCAGCACCCACAGCACCGCGACGCAGACGGAGACCGCCGCCGCGGCCAGGGCCAGGCGGTTCATATCCACCCGGGGCGCCGCTTTTCGGAACAGCCGGGCCGCCAGGATCATGCCGGCCGCGGCGACCGCGAAGAAGAACAGGTTGCCGGCAAGGGAGTCCCGCTCAAAATAGACAGCCTCGCTCATCAGGTCACGGTTGACCCAGGAGGAGGTGAAGCTGTTGAAAAACAAAACGGAAAACAGCGCCAGGCACACAAAGCACAGCGCGTACCCGCAATACTGCTCCGCTTTTTGGAACACCAACGATTTCCCCATGGGAATGACGACCCCCGATACCACACGTTTTCCTCTATTATAGCAAAAAACGCCGCCGGTCCATATGTTTTTTTGCAAACGCCGCCCGGGCCCTGCGCCCGGCGCTTGCTTTTTTGCCCCGCCGGGTGGTATAGTAATCAGTGGCCGGCCCCGTTCCGGGCCGGCCTTTTTTCGAAAGGAGCTCTTTCCCATGCGCATTGCCGCGGCGGCCCGCGGGGCCGCTCCCGGGCGGCCCTTCGCCCGGTTCGCCCTCTCCTCCCTCTTTGCCGCCGGGGTGGACCTGGCCGCCTTTGAACTGCTCTGCCGCCTGCTGGAGGGCACGGCGGGCGAGAACGCCGCCATCCTGGCGGCCACCTGCCTGGCCCGGGCGGCCTCCGCCCTGGTGAACCACGTCGTCAATTACGCCCTTGTGTTCCACAGTCACGCCGCCCGCGGGCGGGCCACCGGCCTGTACGCCCTCATCACCGTGGGCAAGACGCTGTGCAGCGCCCTGCTGGTGGCCGGCGCCGCCGCCCTCCTGCCCGCCCTGCCCCGGCTGGGGGCCAAGATCGGGGCGGATGTGCTGCTGTTTTTCGTCAACTATCTGCTGCAAAAAGCCTTTGTCTATTGAAAGGAGCCCGCCATGAAACTGCTCATCGCACGCCACGCCGACCCGGACTACTCCATCGACTCCCTGACCGAGGTGGGCTGGAAGGAGGCCGCCCTGCTGGCCGACCGGATCAGCCGGCTGGAGGTGGCCGCCTTCTACGTCTCGCCCCTGGGGCGGGCGAAGGACACCGCCTCCCTGACCCTGCAGAAGATGGGGCGCACCGCCGTGGAGTGCCCCTGGCTGCGGGAGTTCGACGCGCCCATCCGCAAGCCCGGGGCGGCGGAGGACTCGATCCCCTGGGACTGGATGCCCGCCGACTGGACCGCCGAGCCCCGCTTTTTTGACCGCCGCGCCTGGGCCGATGTGCCGGTGATGGACGCGGGCGGCGTAGGGGAAAAGTACCGGGCGGTGACCGGCGCGCTGGACGAGCTGCTGGCGGCCCACGGCTACCGGCGGCAGGGCGAGATCTACCGGGCCGAGCGCCCCAACACCGACACGGTGGTGCTGTTCTGCCACTTCGGGGTGGAGTGCGTGCTGCTGAGCCATCTGCTGGGCCTCTCCCCCCTGGTGCTGTGGCAGGGCGCCTGCGCCGCACCCTCCTCCCTGACCACCCTCATCACCGAGGAGCGCCGCCAGGGCGAGGCCTGCTTCCGGATGGGGGCCTTCGGCGACACCTCCCACCTCTACGCCGGGGGCCGCGAGCCCTCCTTTGCCGGCCGCTTCTGCGAGATGTACTCCCTCGCCGACCAGCGGCACTGACCCGCCCCGCAACAAAAAAGGAGCGCCCCGGGCGGGGCGCTCCTTTTTTTGTGCATCCCTTCAGAGCGCAGGCCCGCAGGGCCTCCACCGGCTTTTGGAACCGGCGGGTGAGCAGGCCCACCAGCACCGCGGCGGCCACGGTGCCCTCCCGCACCCCCTCCACCCGGCCCAGGAACACCAGGCCGATGGCCACCGACAGGCAGACCAGGGTCACGTCAAAGGCCACCTTCATGCTGCCGAACCGCACCGGCAGCACCTGGCAGACGGCCAGCACCACCCCTTCGCCGGCGGTGGTGACCAGCCCCGCCGCCACCTCCACGCTGACCCCCAGCGCCACCAGCAGGATGCCCGCGGCGCACAGCAGCCACTGGAGGGCGTAGCCCCCTGCCGGCAGCGGCGCCAGCACCAGCGTACCCAGGTCGATCATGGAGCCGAAGAGCACCGCCGCCGGGATCTGCAGCAGCTGGAACCACTGGTAGCGCCGGCGCAGAATGAGGATCTGCATGGCCACAAAGATGCAGTTCATGATGATGGTGGTGGTGCTCACCGACAGCCCCGAGGTGAGGCCGGTGACATAGGGCACGCTGGAGATGGGCGAGGTGCCCAGGCTGGCCTTGATGGAAAAGGCCACCCCAAAGGCCATGATCACCAGCCCCGCCGCCAGCATGAGGCACCGCGCCGCCAGATGTTTGTTGTTTCCTTCCTTCATTCTCTCTTCCCCGTTTCTTTCTGCTCCACCGCCCGGCAGGCCTTTTGCAGCAGCGCCAGAAGCGACGCCATCTCCTGCTCCGTCAGGGCGGCCGCCGCCGGGGCCTCCGCCTGCCGGAACACCTCCTCCATGGCCGCCGCCGCCCGCCGGCCCGCATCGGTGAGGCAGACCCGCACCGCCCGCCGGTCCTCCGGCGGCCGCCGCCGGCAAACAAGGCCCGCCTTTTCCATCCGCAGCAGGATGCCCCCCACGGTGGCCGGCTCGATCAGGCAGTGGGCCGCGATGGTCTTCTGGTCCGCCTCGCCCGCCGTGCGCAGAAAATCCAGCACCTTGGGCTGGCCGGCGCTCAGGCCCATCTCCCCCGCCCGGGCCATCACCCGGCGGGACACCCCCGCGTGGCAGCGCATCAGCAGATAATGCAGGCTCTCCATTTGATAAGCCTCCTTATAATAAGCATCCTTACTTTTTTAGTATAGTCCCTTTTTCGGGCGATGCAAGGGCCGTTTTGCCCAATGTTTTGCCGCCAGTGCCGGCCGGGCCTTGTGAAGTTTGCCGCGGCAGTGTATATATTGCATAATAAAACGGCTAAATCTTTATAATTTTTAAGTATTGCGCACACATCGTTTTTGCTGTATGATGATAAAACAGTGTTTGAGCGACAGAGAGCAGCACGAAACACGCCCTGTTTTGTGCTGCTCTTTTCTGCCGGAAAAGAGGTTTTACATGAAAAAGATCCTTCGCCGCGCCCTGCTGGCGCTGGCCGCCCTGGTGGGGGCGCTGGTGCTGGTGTTCGCGGGATATGTGGGCTACCTGCAGCTGCAATACTACCGCATCGAGGACGGCCTGGTCCTGGAGGTGGCGGACCCGCCGACGGAAACGCTGGCGGCCAACGAGGAATACACCGCCGTGACCTGCAACCTGGGCTTCGGGGCCTACGGGCCGGAGTACTCCTTCTTCATGGACACCGGCACCATGGCCGACGGCACCCCCACCCAGGGGCTGTACGGCAAGGCCCGCAGCCAGGAGGACGTGCTGGCCAACACCACCGCCGCGCTGGACGCCCTAAGCGAACTGGACGCCGACCTTCTGCTGCTGCAGGAGGTGGACTATGACTCCCACCGCAGCTGGTTTGTGGACCAGCGGCAGATGGCGCTGGACGCCTTCCCGGGCTACGGCTCCATCTGGGGCCAGAACTTCCACAGCGGGTATCTGGCCTACCCCCTCACCGACCACCACGGGGCGGTGAACGCGGGGCTGCTCACCCTCACCCGCTGGGCCGCCACCGAGGGGGTGCGCCGCAGCTACCCGGTGGACGAGAGCTTCTTTGTGAAATTCACCGACCTGGACCGCTGCTTCACCGTGCTGTACCTGCCGGTGGAGGGCGCCGAGGGGCAGCTGGCCCTCATCCACAGCCACATGTCCGCCTACGACGAGGGGGGCGCCGTGCGGGCGCGGCAGCTGGAGCTGCTGTGCTCGGTGATGGAAGAGGAGTATGAAAAGGGCAACTATGTCATCGTGGGGGGCGACTTCAACCACGCCCTCTACGGCACCGAGCACGCCTTCGCCAGCCAGCAGCAGTTCCCCGGCTGGGTGCAGACCCTCACCGACGCCGACCTGCCGGAGCACTTCGCCTTTGTGGAGGCGGACAACGGCTTTGCGGTGCCCACCTGCCGCGGGGCGGACATCCCCTACACCCCGGGGGTGAACTACACCACCGTGGTGGACGGCTTCATCGTGTCGGACAACGTGACCGCCGCCGCCGAGAACATCGACGCGGACTTTGCCTTCAGCGACCACAACCCGGTGGCCCTCACCTTCCGGCTGGCGGCCTGAAGCCCCGCAAACACGCCATTCTTTCTCTCCCCACGGGAAGGGCCCGGCGCGCACAGCGCGTCGGGCCCTTCCCCCTGCCTGCGCCCTTTTTTCCGCCGTCCGCTTGCAAAGGAGGCCGCCGGAGCCTATAATCGTACCGGAAGGCGGCCCCGCAAGCGGCGGGCCGCCGGCCCATCCCACAAAGGAGCGTTTTGCATGGAACACAGCGAACTTTTGGCCATTCTGAAGGGCCAGGCCCCCTACGCGGGGCAGAACCGGAACCTGCCCGGCGGCTGGAAAACCGCCGCGGCGCGGCTGTGCCGGGAGTACAACCTCACCCTGCCCGACGAGGCGGACCGGCGCCGGCAGCTGCTGGAACAGCTGCTGGGCAGCTGCCACCCGCTGACCTTCATCGAGCCGGACTTCCACTGCGACTACGGCTTCAACATCCACACCCACGGGCTGACGGTGATCAACTACAACTGCACCATCCTGGACACCTCCCCCGTGCAGATCGGGGCGGGGGCCTTCATCGCGCCGGGGGTGTGCCTCGCCTGCGCGGGCCACGCCATCGACCCGGCCCAGCGCGGCGAGGGCATCGGCACCAGCGCCCCCATCACCCTGGAGGAGGACGTGTGGATCGGCGCAAACGCGGTGGTCTGCGGCGGTGTAACCATCGGCAGGGGGTCGGTGATCGGCGCGGGCAGCGTGGTCACCCGGTCCATCCCCGCGGGGGTGGTGGCCGCCGGCGTGCCCTGCCGGGTGCTGCGGCCGGTGGGCCCCGGCGACCGGCTGGCCCCGGACCAGCTGGCCTTTTGAACCAGACACAGAAAGGGGCCCCGGCGCGGGGCCCCTTTTGTATGCTGTTTTCCGCGCCTTTCGGCCGGGATATGCCATCCGGGTGAAAAGGCGGAGCGCCCGGCTCCGCCTTTTCACTTTTTTGCGGCCGCGGCGGGGCGGTTTCACTCCCCCGCTTCCAGCGCCAGTCGGTCCAGTTCCAGGGCCAGCTGCCGGGCCGCGGCCAGGTCGGGCGCCCACACCTCGAACACCTGGGCGCGGCGGCAGAAGAGCACGGTGCCCTCGCCGATCACCACGCACGCCTCCCCCGCCGTCACGCCCGCCGGGGGCGGGACGGCGGCCACGGCCCGCTGGGCCTCCGGCCCCGGCGCCCGGGCAGCCCGGGGCTCCGGCAGGGCGGCGGGCGGCTGCAGCGCCTCCTGGGCCGCCTCCCGGAACGCGTCCACCCGGAAGGCCGGGCCGTAGGCAAAGACGCACTCCCAGCCGGTGGCCACCAGCCGCTCCCGGTAGAAGTTTTTGGTGTAGGCCACGTCCACCGGCACGTTCACCCGCCAGTCGCCGGTCTCGCAGGGGGGCATATCCAGGGGCAGCAGCGGCGTTTTGCTCACAGCGCCGCTCTCGCTGCCCGGCCAGGGCCCGCCGTCCACCTGCAGGCAGGCGTCGTAGATGCGGGTGTCCGCCGCGATGGCCGCGGTGGTCACGTTGAACATATGGTAGCTGAACCCCCGCTGGCCGCTGGACTCAAAGGGGTAGTGCCAGCCGTCGTCGCCGATGGCGATGATCTGGTTGCAGTTGAAGCCCATGCTGGCCGGGCTCACGAACTGGTGGATGTACACCATCTGCCCCACCAGCGCGCAGCCGGCGCAGACGATGTGGGCGCAGTCGGCGCAGTTGAGCGCCTTGCCCTGCCCCGGCAGATCGGCCAGCAGGGCCTGCAGCCGCAGGGTGTGCACCGCGAAGTTGCAGTAGTGGCAGGCGCCCCGTTCGCTGTCGTAGACAAAGCCGCTGGCGTTCAGCCGCCGGGTCATCCACTGCCGCCAGTCCGCCGGCTGGCCGCCCTGGGGCAGGAAGAAATCCAGCAGGGCGGTGTCCACATAGGCCGGCGCCGCCGGGTCGTAGGCCGCGCCCGCCCCCAGCTGCCAGGGGGCCGCCGGCGCGGCGGGCAGCAGGTAGAGGGTGGCCTTCGCGTTGGCCCGGCTGCCGCCGGCGCAGATCTGCCAGACGTGGTCATGGCGGACAAAGCCCAGCCCCTGCAGGCCGGCGGCGCTGTAGGGCACCGACACGGTCCTGGTCTCGCCGGGCTGCACCGTGAAGGTGGCGGAGACGGCGTCGCCCAGCCGCTTTTCCGCCGAGATGTCCCACAGCTTGAGTTCCCCCGTCCAGGCCGTCTTTGCCGCGGCGGGCAGCTGCACCCGCACGCTCACCGCGGGGCTGGTCAGACGGCCGGGCACCAGCACGGCGCAGCTTTCGGCCAGGGGCCAGTCCATCGAGGCGGGCTTGTTCACCCCGCCCTGATGAAAGTAGATGCCGCCCTTTTCCGGGCTGCCCCCGTCGCACCAGCAAATGCCCAGCAGCGAGAGGTCGGTGGGCTGCTCTTTGTCGTCCGGGCGCTCGCGCTCCCCCTCCTCCAAGGCGGCGGCCACCCCGCCCAGCACCACCGCCGCCGCGGCCACCGAGCAGGCGACGGGGTGCTGCTGCACAAAGGACACCGCCGCGCCGAAGAGGCCGTAGGTGGCGGTCTCGGCGGCGGCCGCCGCCGCCGGCGGGCCCTGGAGGATGATAGCTGCCCCCTCCGAGCCCCGATAGGTGAGCAGCGGCTCCAGCTCCGCGGCTCCCCTCGCCGTGGGGGCGGGGCTCTCGCTGCGAATGTACTGGCGCGCCCCCTTAAAATTCCGCCGCACCACCTCCGGCGCGTAGGCGGCGCGGGGCGGGCCGTCGGCGGCGGTGGCGGGCAGCCCCGCCAGGCCGCTGCAGAACAGCTGCGCGCACCGCTCCATCTGTTCCAGGCACCAGCGGTCCAGGTCGCTCATGGCCTCCCACTGGGGGGAGACGGCCTCGGGCAGGCGGACGCTGACCCCAATGGGGGTGGTCCGGGGGGTGATGTCGGCGGCCAGGCAGAACCCGCTGCCGCCGATCCAGGCCAGGGGCACCCCGTTCATGCCCTCCGGCGCGCCGTTCCAGTCCAGCAGCAGCAGGCTGACCAGGCCCGGCGCGTAGAAGAAGGGCGGGTCGTCGGCGTAGGCCGCGATCTGCTGCGCCGTGAGGGCGCTGTCAAACTCGGCGGTGTAGGCCAGATAGCCCTCGAAGGAACGGCCGAACTCCGGTGCGTCCCCCTCCGGCGCGCCCGCCAGCAGACGGGTGCGCCCGCCCGCGCAGGGGAAGGCCCCGCCGCCGGCGGCCGCCCCGTCCAGATAGAGGCTGGCCCGGGCGCCGTCGAACACCACCGCCGCGTCCTGCCACAGCTGGGGCAGCAGGGTCTTTGAGAAGGCCAGCTCCCCCGCCCCGCCCACCAACAGCAGCCGGAAGGTGTTGTTCTCCTGGGGCTCCAGTTCCAGGGCGTAGAGCAGCTGGTCCTCCTGGCGGGCCTCGTAGACCCGGCAGCGGGTCTGGCCGTGGCCGGGGGGCTGGGGCCACAGCTTCACCAGCAGGGTGTGGGCCGCCGGCAGCGCGCTGCCCGGCTCGCAGGCGCACTGCCGCCAGCCGTTGAACCGGGTGCAGGCGGTGAAGACCCCGCAGCCCGCCCCCTCCCCCTCGGCCCAGAGGGGCAGGTGGTTCGCGCTCACGTCCTTGTACTGGGCGCTCTCGCAGTCGCCGCAGAACACGCAGTCGGCGTCCGGCGCGGGCAGGACGGCGTTGGCGGCCAGGATCTCCCCATCCTCCAGCGCCCGCCGGCTCACCTGCAGGGCGGCAAAGCCGCCCATGAACTGCCGGCCGATGGCAAAATCCCCCGTGCAGGCCGCGGCGTCGGTGACGGTGGCGCGGGCCGCGGGCAGGCCCCCCACAAAGAGGGTGAGCTCCGCGCCCTGGCGGCGCACCGCCACCAGGGTGCGGGTGTGGCGGGCCAGCCGCCAGTCGCCGGAGACGGCCAGGTGGCCGAACCCCGCCCGGGTGAAGCTGACCACCCCGCCGGTGAGCCGCAGGGCAAAGCCCCCCTCCTGGGCGTAGAGCTCGCCGTCCAGGTCGTCGCCGGTGACCACCCACAAAAGCAGGGTGAAGTCCGCCCCGGCGGCCAGGGCCAGGTCGGGGATGTTCCGGTGGGCGTACCAGCCCACGCCGGTGGTGCGCAGCGCCCGGATGCTGTTTCGGTTGTGGTTCATCCCCTCACCTCACAGCCGGCCGGCGGCGAGGTCCGCCTCCAGCCGCTCCAGTTCCCGGACAGCCTCCTCGCTCACCGTCAGGCGGTCGTGCTCGTCGGCCCAGAGGCTGTCCAGCCGGTATGTCACCTCGTTGGTGCCGGACACCACGCCCCCCGCGAAGAAGCGGTCGCCCTCCTCCAGCTCCACGCCGTACACCGGCCGCGCCCAGGTCTCGGGGTAGCAGTAGACCACCGCCGAGGGGCCGGTGCGGGTGTCCAGCACCGAGCGGGAGTCAAGGTCGATGGTGGCCACAAAGCCGTTGGGGCTGCCGAAGGGGTGGTTGCGGGTGGCCCGCACCTCCATGCCGTTTTCCAGCCGCAGCAGATAGATGTTCTGCTCGGTGCCGGGCACCAGGCACTTCACCCTGGCGCGGCCGCCCCCCGGGGTGGCCACCAGCGTGCCGGGCTTCAGCTGCTCCACCGGGCAGCTGGTGCCGTCGGCCAGGTCCACCGGGGTGCCCTCCGCCAGGCAGCCCCAGTAGAGATGCATCTGGGGCGCCCGGTGGGTGTGGGGCTGGGAGAGCACCAGATCCGACAGCTTGCTGCTGATGAGCACCTCGTGAAGGGTGGCGTCCTCCTGGCAGCGGTAGCTGAAACTCAGGTCCAGGTCGTGCACCCGGTTGCCGTAGCGCACGCTGTCCGGGATCTGGTTGCGCCAGTTCCGCTCCAGCTGCCAGCCGATGGAGGCGCCGCCGTTCAGCGGAAAGGCCACCACCCCCGCGTCGCCCTGCCGGCCGTAGCCCACAGCCCCCAGGTAGATGACGCTGCCGTAGCCGGTGCAGTCCAGCGCCGCGCCGATGTCGGTGACGCTGCTCACATGGTAGCCGTCCTTCAGGTCCACCCGGCCGGTCATCTCCAGCAGCACCGTCTCCTCGCCGGTGGCGGGGTCGCGGGTCTCCTCGTAGTAGTAATCCAGATCGGCGGCCTGGCGGCCGTAGGCCACCGTCACCGGCCCGGACGGCGAGGAGCGCCGGTGGACGGGGTCGGTGAGCACGATGTTCTCCACCGGGTCCTCCGCGCCGGCGCTGCGGGAGGCGCTGCTGGAGACGGCCAGCATCGCCCGCAGGGTGTTGTCGGTGCCCGGCTGCCAGGTGGCCTGGAGCACCCCCTGGTAGAGTTTGCCCGCCGGCAGCGGGTCCAGCGGGGCGGACTGGATCTCGATCTCCCCGGCGCTTTTGCCGTTGAAAAAGCGGGCGTTGTGGGCCACCGGCACCCCGTCGGCGTAGATGTCCAGCGTGAGGTACAGCCGCTGGGCCGGCCCGGTGAGCAGCATGGTGCCCAGGGCGTAGGCGGTGCCGGAGGTCTGGTCGTAGCCCACGTCCAGCACCTTGGCCTTGTTCTGAAAGCCCTGGTCCGACGAGGCCCGGGGCGCGCCGGCGGCCGCTGCCGCCCCCAGCAGCCCCCACAGGCCGGGGTACCGCTCTTTCATGGCCCCCTCGCCCCCGAACTGGCGGGTCACCCGGGCCCGGTCCTCCGGCCGGGTCAGGTCCAGCTCCCGGCCGGCAAAGATCCCCGGCTCCACGCCGCCCCACAGGTCCTCCACAGTCTGCCGTGTCGTTTCCATCTTTCCTGCTCCTTTCCGCTTTGCTGCTTTTCCCGGCCGCCGCCGGGGCTTCTGGTTGTATCATAGCACGGCGGAGGGTGTCCCACAACGGCGAAAACGGTCGAACGGGGCCATTTTTGCGCCGGGTGTTTGACCGGGCGGCAAAGGGGTGTATACTGAAGGCAGAACAAAAACAAGGAGGAACGCCCCATGTGCACCAGCATCGCCTTTTTTGATCAAAACCTCTTCGGCCGCAACCTGGACCTGGAGGTCTCCTTCGGGCAGCGGGTGGTCATCGCGCCCCGCCGCCTGGCCTTCCCCTTCGCCCACCGGCCCGCCCTGGCCGACCACTACGCCGTCGTGGGCATGGCCAGTGTGGCGGGCGGGCTGCCCCTTTTCGCCGAGGGGCTGAACGAGAAGGGCCTGTACATGGCGGGGCTGAATTTCCCGGGCAACGCCCACTACTTTGCCGACCAGGGGGCCGACCCCGCGCACCTGGCCCCCCACGAACTGTTGTGGCTGGTGCTGGGCAGCTGCGCAACCCTCGCCCAGGCCCGGGCGCTGCTGGAGACGGTGCGGGTGACGGCCATCCCCTTTTCGCCGAGGCTGCCGCTGGCGCCGCTGCACTGGCACATCGCCGACGGCACCGGCGCGCTGGTGGCCGAGCCCACCGCCGGGGGCCTGCGCCTTTACGAGGACGAGGCGGGGGTGCTCACCAACAACCCGCCCTTCCCCTTCCACCGCGCGAACCTGGCGAACTACATGGGCCTTTCCCCCCGCCAGCCGGAGAACCGCATGGCGCCGGGGCTGCCCCTCTCCTGCTACGGGCAGGGCATGGGGGCCATCGGCCTGCCGGGGGACGCCTCCCCCGCCTCCCGCTATGTGCGGGCGGTGTTCCTGAAGGAGAACGCCGCCTTCCCCGCCGCCCGCCCCGGGCAGGTGATGGAGTTCTTCCACGTCCTCGAAGGGGTGGCCATGGTGCGGGGCAGCGTGGTGACGCCGGAGGGCAAACTGGACGAGACCCTCTATTCCAGCTGCGCCGACGGCGAGGCTCTCACCTACTACTGGCGCACCGCCGCCGCCAGCCGCGTCAGCGCGGTGAAGCTGACCGAAGAGGCCTGCGCCGGCGACCGGCTGCTGGCCCTGGCCCCCGAGGAGGAGCCCGCCTTCGCCTTTGCCCGGCCCGCGCCCCTGGCCTGAGGGGCGGGGCGTCCACACACAAAAGGCGGCCCTTCGGCCGCCGGGAGGTCTTGTATGAGAGAGACGCTGTTCACCGCCGACGGCGGGGCGCTGCCCGCCCTGCCCTGGCCGGACTATCCCCGCCCGCGGCTGCGGCGGCAAAGCTTTTTGAACCTGAACGGCCGCTGGCAGTTCGCGGCGCGCCCCACCGACGGGCTGCCCGCCGGGTACGACCGGGAGATATTGGTGCCCTTCTGCCCCGAGAGCGCCCTGTCCGGCATCGTCGAGCACTTTGCCGAGGGGAGTTTTCTTTTCTACCGCCGCTCCTTTTCCCTGCCCGCCGGCTTCTGTGCCGGGCGGGTGCTGCTGCATGTGGACGGGGCGGATCAGACGGTGGACTGCTTTTTGAACGGGCAATGCCTGGGCGGCCACACCGGCGGCTACGAGGCAGCCCAGTTCGAGCTGACCAGCGCGCTGCGGGCGGGGGAAAACGAGCTGGTGCTGCGGGTCACCGACGACCTGCGCCCCCGCCGCCTGCCCTACGGCAAGCAGGTGCAAACACCCGGCGGCATGTGGTACACCCCCGTCTCCGGCCTGTGGCAGACGGTGTGGCTGGAGAGCGTGCCGGCCCGGTACATACGGCGGGTGGATTTTTGCTGCACGCTGGAGGAGGCGGTGCTGGACGTGGGGGACGAGAGCCTTTCCGGCACCGTGACGGTGGCCGGCCCGGAGGGCCCCTTCATCGCGCCGCTGGAAGGGGGCCGGGCGGTGCTGCGGCCGGCAAACCCCCGCCCCTGGAGCCCGGAGGACCCCTTCCTCTACCCGGTGACCATCCAGGCGGGCGAGGACCGGGTGGAGAGCTACTTTGCCCTGCGCACGCTGGAGATCAAAACGGCGGGCGGCCGCCCGCGGCTGTGCCTCAACGGCGCGCCCTACTACTTCCACGGGGTGCTGGACCAGGGCTACTGGAGCGACGGCATCTTCACCCCCGCCTCCCCCGCCGCCTATGAAGAGGACATCCTGGCCATGAAGGCCCTGGGGTTCAACACCCTGCGCAAGCACATCAAGGTGGAGCCGCCCCTCTTCTACTACGCCTGCGACCGGCTGGGCATGGCGGTGTTTCAGGACATGGTGAACAACGGGGATTACCGCTACCTGCGGGACACGGTGCTGCCCACCCTGGGCTTTCAGACCCGGCGCAGCGACAAAAAGATGCACCCCGACCCGGCGGCGCGGGCGGCCTTCCTCGCCGGGATGGGGGCCACGGTGGCGGCGCTGAAGGGCCACCCCTGCGTGGTGTACTGGACCATCTTCAACGAGGGCTGGGGCCAGTTCGACGCCACCGCCGCCTATCAAAAACTGCGCGCGCTGGACCAAAGCCGCTTCATCGACTCCACCTCCGGCTGGTTTAGGGGCGGCGAGACGGACGTGGACAGCCGCCACGTCTACTTCGGGCCCTGGAGGCTGAAAGCGGGGGCAAAGCCCCTGGTGCTCACCGAGTTCGGGGGGCTGACCCTGGCGGTGGAGGGGCACCTGCAGTGCCCCGGCCGCAGCTACGGCTACGGCGCCTGCAAAAGCCCGGAGGAACTGGAGCGGCGGGTGCTGGCCCTCTACGAACAGCGGGTGCTGCCCCTGGCGGAAAAGGGCCTGTGCGCCGATGTCTACACCCAGCTGTCCGACGTGGAGGAGGAGGTGAACGGCCTGCTCACCGCCGACCGCAAGGTGTGCAAGCTGCCCACCGAGGCCATGGCGGCGCTGGCGGCGCGCCTTGCCGCGGCGTTCCGGGCCTCCTGCGGCGAGGAGGCGCGGCAGGCCGCGCCCGCCCTGTAACGCCCCGCACGCGAAAAAGCGGCCCGCCCCGGCAAACCGGGGCGGGCCGCTTTTTGTTCTGGTTTTTTCACATCCGGAAGCACTTTTTCAGCGCCCGGTACTCCCCCAGCGCCAGCAGGGTGCCCCCCGCGGGCAGCACGGTGTAGGGGGTGATCTGGGCGTCCACGGCGCCGTCCTGCTTCACGGCCAGCAGGTTGATGTTGTGCATCCGGCGCACGTTGATGTCGCCCACCGTCTTGCCCACCCACTCGGGGGGCACCTCCACCTCCACGATGGCGTTGTCGGCGTCCAGTTCGATGTAGTCCAGCAGGTGATCGGAGCCGAAGCGCACCGCCGCCCACTTGGCCAGCTGCTTTTCGGGATAGAGCACCTCGTCCGCCCCGTTGCGCAGCAAAAACTTGGCCTGCACGTCCCGCTCGGCCCGGGACACCACCTTCTTCGCCCCCAGCTCCTTGAGCAGGGAGGTGGTCTCCAGCGAGCCCTGGAAGTCGTTGCTGATGGTGACAAAGCAGACGTCGAAGTTGTTCACCCCGAGCTCCTGCAGAAATTCGCCGTTGGTGCTGTCGCCGATCTGGGCGTTGGTGACGATGTTCAGCACCGCGTTCACCTTTTCCTCGTCCTCGTCCACCGCCATGACCTGATGGCCCTGGGCGTTGAGCTGCATGGCCAGGTGCCGGCCGAAGCGGCCCAGGCCGATGAGCAGAAAGGATTTCATCGTTTGCTGCCTCCTTTAACCGATGGTGATGCGCTCCTGAGGGAGCTTGCTGCCGGTTTTGGCCGCGCCGGACAGCGCCGCGTAGATCAGGGTCAGGCCGCCCACCCGGCCCATGAACATCAAAAAGATCAGCACCGCCCGGGACAGGCCCCCCAGGGTGGGGGTGAGCCCCAGCGAGAGGCCCACCGTGCCCACCGCCGAGGCGGTCTCGAACAGGCAGGCGGAGAGGGGCAGGCTTTCCACCGAGCTGATGACAAAGCCCCCGACGAAGAACAGGGTGACATACAGCAGCAGGATGGCCGCCGCGTCGCAGGCGGCCTTGACGCTGATGCGCCGGCCGAAAAAGCGGCCCTCGTCCCGCCGCTTGAACACGGCGATGGCGTTGGCGAAGAGCACCGCCACGGTGGTGGTCTTCATGCCGCCGGCGGTGGAGCCGGGCGAGCCGCCGATGAGCATGAGCACGATGGTGAGGGCCAGGCCCAGGTCGCTGAGGGCCACAAGGTCGGCGGTGTTGAAGCCCGCCGTGCGGGGGGTGACCGACTGGAACAGGCTCATCCACACCCGCTCGCCCAGGGGCAGGGCAGAGAACTCGTCGAAGAAGAACCACACCGCCGGCAGCACGATGAGCACCGCCGTGGTGGCCAGGATCACCTTGCTCTGCATCCGGTAGCGGTGGATGTGCAGCCGGTTGGTGCACACGTCGTCCCAGGTGAGGAAGCCGATGCCGCCCACCACGATCAGCGCCATGATGACGCTGTTCACCAGCGGGTCGGCCCGGTAGGCGGTGAGGGAGGCGTACTCCGCCCCGGGGGCGCCCAGCAGGTCGAAGCCGGCGTTGCAGAAGGCGCTGACCGAGTGGAACACCGCCATCCACACCCCTTTGAGGCCGAAGTCCCGGCAGAACGCGGGCGCCAGAAGAACGGCCCCCACCGCCTCCACCAGGAACACCGCCCGCAAAATAAAGCCGGTGAGCCGCACGATGCCCCCCATCTTGGGGGCGGCCATGGCCTCCTGCATGGTGCCACGCTGCATCAGCGAGATGCGCCGGCCCGCCAGCAGGGCGATGGCCGAGGCCACGGTGACCACCCCCAGGCCCCCCACCTGGATGAGCAGCAGGATGACACCCTGGCCGAAGTACGACCAGTAGGTCGCGGTGTCCTGCACCACCAGGCCGGTGACGCACACCGCCGAGGTGGCGGTGAAGAGGGTCTGGTCAAAGGGGGTGACCCGGCCGCTCCAGGTGGCGAAGGGCAGCATCAGCAGCAGCGCCCCCGCCAGGATGGTGGCCGCGAAGAGCAGGATGATGATCTGAAAACTGGTCAGGCGCCGCAGGCGCGCGATATCCATGTAAAAGCCTCCGTTTTCGCGCCGGGCCGCCAGAGCCCGGACAGGGTCTTGTCTCCCAGTATACCCCATTGCACCGCCGTTGTGAAGGGGGTTTTTCACAAAATTTTTCGCCCCCCGCCGCGCCCCCTCAGGGGGTCTGCCGGGCCAGGTCCCGGGCGGTGATCGCCCGGTAGGGCAGCCAGACGTAGTGCCCGTCCACCAGGTCCACCGCGCCGGCGGGGTCGCTGCCGTCGGTGAGGGCCAGCGCCAGGTCCAGCATGGCCCGGGCGATGCCCGCGCCGTCGTTGCGCACGGTGCCGTACAGTTTGCCCGTCTCCACCGCCTCCAGCGCCGGGGCGGTGGCGTCCACCCCCACCACCAGGGGCAGCGGCTCCCCCGCCTGCTCAAAGGCGTCGATGGCCCCCAGGGCCATGTCGTCGTTGTTGGCGAACACCACCTCGATGGCCGCCGCGCCGGGGTCTTCCAGCCACTGCTGGGCCTTGGCCATCGCCTGCCCCCGCTTCCAGTTGGCGGTGTCGCTGGCCAGCTTTTCCACCGCCACCCCCGCGTCGGTGAGGGCTTTCACCGCGTATTCGGTGCGCAGCATGGCGTCCTGGTGGCCGGGCTCGCCCTCCAGCATCACATACTGCAGCACCCCGTCGCCGTTGCGGTCGAGGCCGGGGTCGGCCTGCCAGGCCTCCAGCACCAGCTGCCCCTGCAGCACACCGCTCTCCTCCGCCTTCGCCCCCACATAATAGGCGTGCTCCCAGCGCAGCATGTCCTCCGCCACCGGCTGCCGGTTGAAGAAGATCAGCGGCACCCCGGCCTCCCGGGCCTTGTCGATGAGCACGGCGGCGGCGGTGCGGTCCACGATGTTCACGCACAGCGCGTCGCACCCGCGGCCGATGAGGCTGTCGATCTGGTCCAGCTGGGTGGTCTGGTTCGAGCGCCCGTCCACCACCGACAGGTTGATGCGCATGCCCCGGGCCTGCTCCTCCTGGCGGGCCATCCGCTCCAGTTCCTGCGCGATGGTGGAGATGAAGGTGTCGTCCTGGGTGTAGAGGGCCACCCCCACCCGCAGCACGGGGGGTTCGCTCGCGCCGCCGCAGCCGACGGCCAGCGCCGCCAGCGCGGCGCACACCAGCGCCGCCGCCCTACGACGCCACCGGGAACAGAAGCTTTTGATTGTCCGGTTCATAGATGTCCTCCCCACGCAGGATGAAAAAGTCCAGCGGCTGCGGCTGCCAATCCTCGCCCCGGGCGGTGCGCACCGCCCCCTCCACCGCCAGGTACCCGGCGGCAAAATCGCTCCACACCCCGCTGGCCGCCAGGGTGCCCCGCTCCAGCGCCGCGGCGATGGGCCCGGTGGAGCCCACCCCGTAGAGGGCGGGCGAAAGGTCCAGTTTTTCCTTGGCGGCCGCGGCAGCCTCGGTGGCCGACGGCTCGAACAGCAGCACCGCGGCGGCCCGGGTGCCGCCCAGCGCCGCCTCCAGCTGGGCGCCGTCGCCCGAGGGGGAGAGGGTGGTCTCGGCCACCTGCACCCCCGCCGCCTCCAGCGCCTCGCGGGCGGCGGCCGCCCGCTCGCTCACCCCCTGGCCCGCGCCGGTGCGCACCAGCAGCACCTCGCCCGCCGGCCGGTCGGCCAGGGCCGCTTCGGCCAGGGCAGACCCCAGGGCGGCGTTGTCCGGGCTGACGGCGGCGTCCTTGCCGGCGGAATCCAGCAGCACCACCGGTGTGTTCAGGTCGGCGGGGGCGCGGCCCGCCGGGTCCACCACCAGCACGTCCGCCCCCCGCTCGGCCTCGTAGCGCATCAGCCGGGCCTGCTCGCCGGGGTCGTTGTCCGCGGTGGGGGTGATAAAGCGCACCTCCGCCCGCAGCTGGCCCGCCGCCTGCTCCATGCCCAGGCGGGCGTTGGCCCAGAGGGAGGCGTCGGCCTGGCGCAGGATCACCGACACCTCCACCGGCTCCTCCTGCCGGGCGAAGGGCAGCTGGGGCCAGGCCAGCGTCAGCACCACCGCCGCCCCCAGCGCCGTGAGCACCAGCAGCTGCAAAAAGGCGTTGGTTCTGTGTTTTTTCATGGCTCCTCCTCCTGTTGCAGCTTCGCCGCCTGCCCGGCGGTGAGGGCGGGCAGCCGGACGCGCACGGTGGTGCCCTCGTCCGGCTCGCTGAACACCGTGAGGCCGTAGCCCTCGCCGAAGGTGAGCCGGATGCGCCGGTGCACGTTGCGCACCCCGATGCCCGACCCGCTGGAGCGGGTCTGGGGGCGGTTTTCGTCCAGCAGATGCTCCGCCACCTCGGGGGGCATGCCGGTGCCGTTGTCGGCCACGTCGATCACCAGATCGTCCCCCTCACGCCGGGCGGTGACGGTGATGCGCCCGTCCTCCTCGCAGCCGGCCATGCCGTGATAGATGGCGTTCTCCAGCAGGGGCTGCACGATCAGCTTGAGGGTATAAAGGCCCTCGGTGCCCGCCTCGGCGGTGACGGTGGCGGTGAACTTGTCCTGGTAGCGGATCTGCTGGATGGTCATGTAGTGCCGCGCGTGCTCCAGCTCGTCCGCCAGGGGGATGAAGCTGCGCCCGCGGCTGAGGGCGATGCGGAACAGCCGCGCCAGCGAGGTGACCATCTGGATGGCCTCGTTGTAGCGGCCGGCCTCGGTCATCCAGATCACCGAGTCCAGGGTGTTGTACAAAAAGTGGGGGTTGATCTGGCTTTGCAGCACCTCCAGCTCGCTGCGGCGCTTGCGCTTTTCCTGCTGGATGATGTCGTCCATCAGGTGCCGCATGGTGGACACCATCGACGCGATGGAGTGGGCCAGCCGCCGCACCTCATAACAGCCCTCCTCCCGGATGTTCACCTGCTGCGCCCCCGCCTCCAGCTCCTTCACCGACTGCTCCAGCCGGCGGATGGGGTCGGCGATGCGGGCGGAGATGCGGAAGTTCAGAAAGGCCATCAGAAAGGCGGAGAACAGCAGCATGGACAGCCCGAACAAAAAGATGTAGCCCCCGTCGTCCGCCGCGCCGGTGCGGGGCACCACCCCCACCAGCTTCCAGCCGGTGTAGCCCACCGTCTTCACGGTGACCAGCCTTTTTTCGCCGTCGAAGGTCTCGGCGTGGGAGCCGTCGGGCAGGGCGGCGTTTGCCCGGTTGTTCTCGCTCTCCAGCCCCGCGTAGATCAGCTGCTGGCGGGGGTGATAGATGATCTCGCCGTCGGCGTCGGTGAGGTAGAGGTAGCCGCCGCCGGCCAGCTCCACGTCCCGGCAGACCTGCTCGATGCCGGAAAAGCCCATGTCCACCAGCAGAACGCCGCTGAAGGTGCTGCCCTCCCGCGTGAGCTGCACATACCGGCTCAGGGACACCACCCACCGGAAGCTGTCGTCCGGGTCGGCAAAGAGGCGCTGGATGTGGGGCGCGGAAAAATGCAGGTTCTCCATCTTGTCCAGCGCCGCCTGGTACCAGTCGGCCCGGGCGGGGTCCGCCCCCTCCTTGAGGGCGGTGAGGGGGGTGCCCGCCACCAGCGCGCCCTGGCCGTCGAACACCGCGATGGAGACCAGTTCGTCCCGGTTCTCCTCGTAGAGCAGTTCCATGCCCTCCTCCAGGCTGTCGGCGGCCAGGTCGGCGTTCTTGATGACCCGGTAGTACATGGTGTCGCTCACCCGCATCATCCGCCGCAGGTAGCTGTCCAGGTTCATGTTCACCTGGCCCAGCACCCGGACGGTGTTCTCCCGCACCAGCTGCTCGGTGCCGGCGGAGAAGCGCCAGACAAGGCTCAGGCCCATGAGCACCATGCCCGCCACCGCCGCGGCGGTGAAGGACAGGGAGATCACCATCTGGATGCTCATGGTGCGGTAGCGCCGGGAAAGGGACGCCGCCGCCCGGGCAAAGAGTTTTTTCACACAGGCTCTCCCCCTTCGTGGAAAACGGCCGCCCTCAGCCCGCACCCGCCCGGTACTTCGAGGGGGTCATGCCGAAGTGGCGCTTGAACACATAGCTGAAGTAGTTGGGGTCGGCGTAGCCGGCGCGCTGGGCGATGAGGTAGGTCTTTTCGTCGGTCTCCCGCAAAAGCCGCGCCGCCTCCTCCATCCGCCGCTCGGTGACGCAGGCGGTGAAGCTTTTGCCCGTCTGCCGCTTGAACAGGGTGGAAAAATAAGTGGGCGACAGGTGCAGGTGCTCGCACACCGCCTCCACCCCCAGCTCGCTCTCGGCGAAATGGTCGGCGATGTAGGCCATGGCCTCCTCCACCGTGCGGCCGGCGCTGTCGGTGCGGCGGCGGCCCAGCAGCTTTTGCAGCCGCCGGCAGCAGCCCGCCAGCCACTCCCCCAGCCGGTCCAGGCTGGCCAGCTGGGCCGCGGGCACCGCCCCGGCGAAGCCCGGCCCGAACACCTCCTCCACCTCCACGCCCCCCGCCCGGGCAAGCCGCACCAGGCTGGTGACGATCTCCAGCACATACAGCTGGAACTGGGCCGGCTGCAGCCTGCTGGCCCGCACCCGGTCCAGCAGGCGGTGGAGCGTGGCGTCCAGCTGGGCCTCGTCCCCCACCTTCACCGCCGCCGCCAGCGCCCGCTGGTCCTCGTCGTCCAGGGTCAGGCGCAGGCTGGAATCCGGCTCCAGGTCGCCGATGTACAGCGTCCTGCCCCCGCCCATCAGCAGGCGGTAGTCCAGGGCGGCCAGCGCCCCTTCCATGGACAGATGCACCTGCCCCGGGCCCTCGCACAGCTGCCCCAGGCCGATGGTCAGCCCCAGCCCCAGGCAGCTGGGGGCCAGGGCGCACAGCCGCTCCAGTTCGTCCAGCAGGCTGTAAAGCTGGTCCGCCCCCGTCAGCCCCGCCAGCAGCGCCACCCCGTCGCTGTACAGCAGCGCCCGCATCCAGCCGCCCTCCAGCGAAAAGTGCTCCTCCAGGAAGGTGCGCACCGACAAAAGCAGCAGTTCGTCCCGCTCGGCGCTCTGCCCGCCGGCGGGCAGGTCCATCTGCACCATCGCCGCCACCCAGGGCCCGCCGGGCAGGTCCAGTTCGTAGTGGGCCGCCCGCTCGGCCAGCTGGGCCGGGTCCATCCGGCCGCTGAGCATCCGGGCGAAAAACAGCTCCCGCAGCACCGGCAGGCTCTCCTCGTAGCGGCGGCGCAGCGCCTCCATGTCCCGCCGCTGCTGGCGCTGGGCCTCCAGCTGGGCCCGCAGGCCGGTGAGCACCTGCTCCAGTTCCCGGGCGTTGATGGGCTTCATGATGTACTCCGACACCCCCATGCTCACCGCCTGGCGGGCGTACTCAAAATCGTCGAAGCCGGAGAACACCACCAGCTTGGCCGCCGGCAGTTCCTTGCGCAGCCGCCGGCAGAGCTCCAGCCCGTCCATGAAGGGCATCTTGATGTCGGTGAGCACCACGTCCGGGCGCAGCTGCTCCGCCAGTTCCAGCGCCTCGGCCCCGTTCTCCGCCTGGGCGGCCAGTTCGAAGCCCAGCGACTCCCAGTGGATCTTGCGGCTGATGCCCTGGCGGATCTCCGCCTCGTCGTCGGCCAAAAGCACCCGATAGGTCTCCATAAAAGCCCTCCTTTTCCGTTTCAGTATACCATACCCGCCCGGCGTTGAAAACCACAAAGGGCGCCCCCGAAAGGGCGCCCCGTGTTTTGCGAAACCGCTTATTTCTTGACCAGGTATTTGCGCATGTCCAGCGCGCAGGCGAACAGGATGATGCCGCCCTTGATGGCGTACTGGAGGTTCTGGTCCATGCCCACCAGGGGCAGGGCCACGAAGATCAGGCGCAGCATGATGACGCCGATGATGATGCCGCTGACCTTGCCGATGCCGCCCACGAAGGACACGCCGCCGATGACGCAGGCGGCGATGGCGTCCAGTTCGTAGTTCACGCCGGTGTTGGCGGTGTTGGAGGCCACGCGGGCGCTCTCCACAAAGCCGGCCCAGCCGTACATGGCGCCCGCCAGGGCGAACACCATGATGGTGGTCATGAAGACGTTCACGCCGGAGACGCGGGCCGCCTCCTCATTGGCGCCTAGGGCGAACATGTTCTTGCCGAAGGTGGTCTTGTTCCAGATGAACCACATCAAGGCGCTGAGCAGCAGCGCGTAGATGACGTAGTTGGGGATCTGGATGCTGCCGCCGGCGAAGTTCAGCAGGGGCGGGTTGCCCACCACGAAGTTGCGGTAGCCGGCGTCCAGGCCGGAGATGGCCATGCCGTTGTTGTTGCCCATCTTGACGTAGAGCAGCAGCATGGTGTAGAGGATGAGCTGGGTGGCCAGGGTCACGATGAAGGGGTGCAGCTTGAACTTGGCCACGAAGAAGCCGTTGAAGGCGCCGATGGCCGCGCCCAGGGCCACCACGATCAGGATGACCAGGGGCACCGGCAGGGTGCCGATGGCGGGCCACATCTTGTTGGGGGCGTCCGCCGCCTGCAAAAGGCTGGCGGCCACGCAGGCGGTGATGCCCACGGCGCGGCCGGCGGACAGGTCGGTGCCGGTGAGCACGATGCAGCCGGCGATGCCCAGGGCCACCGGCAGATAGGCCGCCGTCAGGCTCAGCAGGTTCACCAGCGAGCGGGGGGCCAGGAAGGACGGCTCGGTCACCGCCACATACACCGCCACCGCCAGCATGATGATGATAAGGGCGTTGTTCAACAGGGCGTTGCCGATCTTTTTGGCGTCCAGACCCTTCGCCTTGTCGGCGAGGGCGGTGGAATTGGTATTCATCAATCGATTCCTCCTCGTTTACACATACTTGGCAGCCAGCGTGAGGATCTCCTCCTGGCTGGTGTTCGCCGCGTCCACCTCGCCTGCCACCTGCCCGCCGGACATGACCAGGATGCGGTCACACACGCCCAGCAGCTCGGGCATTTCGGAGGAGACCATGATGACGCCCTTGCCTTCTTTCGCAAGGTCGATGATCAGCTGGTAGATTTCGTACTTGGCGCCCACGTCGATGCCGCGGGTGGGCTCGTCCAGCAGGAGGATCTCGGGCTTGGTGAGCAGCCAGCGGCCGATGATGACCTTCTGCTGGTTGCCGCCGGAGAGCGACCGGATCTGGGTGCGCTGGCTGGGGGTCTTGATGTGCATGGCCTGGATGGACCAGTCGGTGTCGTCCCGCATCTTCTTGTCGCTCAGACAGAAGCCGCCCAGCAGATAGTCCTTCAGGCTGGAGATAACGGTGTTCTCCTTGATGTCCCGGATGCCGAAGATGCCGGTGGCCCGGCGCTCCTCGGTGAGCAGGGCGAAGCCGTTCTTGATGCTCTCACCGGGGGTGCGGTTGCGGATCTGTTTGCCGTGGAGGGTGATGGTGCCCCCCGCCCGGGTCATGGCGCCGAAGAGGTTCTCCAGCACCTCGGTGCGGCCCGAGCCGTCCAGCCCGGCGATGCCCAAAATCTCGCCCTTGCGCAGCTGGAAGGTGGCGTCCTTCAGGCGGGTGTACTTGCCGGAGATGTGCTGCACATCCAGGATCACCTCGCCGGGGGTGTTGGTCTTGGGCGGGAAGCGGTTGGTCAGTTCCCGGCCCACCATCAGGCGGATGATCTCGTCCATGGTCAGCTCCTTGGCCGGGCGGGTGGCCACCCAGGTGCCGTCCCGCATGATGGTCACGTCGTCGCTGATGCGCAGGATCTCCTCCATCTTGTGACTGATGTAGATGATGCCGCAGCCCTTTTCCCGCAGCATGTTGATGATGCGGAACAGGTGTTCCACCTCGGTCTCGGTGAGGGACGAGGTGGGCTCGTCAAAGACGATGATCTTGGAGTTGTAGGACACCGCCTTGGCGATCTCCACCATCTGCCGCTGGCTCACCGGCAGGGTGGACATGATGGCCTTGGGGTTCACGTTCACTTCCAGGGTGTCGAAGATCTCCTTGGTGCGCTTGGCCATCAGGCCCTCGCTCACCATGATGCCCGCCACCTTGGGGTAGCGGCCCAGCCACAGGTTGTCCTGCACGCTGCGGGTCAGGGCCTGGTTGAGCTCCTGGTGCACCATGGCCACGCCGTTTTCCAGCGCCTCTTTGGAGCTTTTGAAATTGACCTCCTTGCCGTCCAGCAGGATGGTGCCCGCGTCCTTGCGGTAGATGCCGAACAGGCACTTCATCAGGGTGGACTTGCCCGCCCCGTTCTCGCCCATCAGGGCGTGGACGGTGCCGGCGCGCACGGTGAGGTTGACGTTGTCCAGCGCCTTCACGCCGGGGAACTCTTTGCAGATGCCGCGCATCTCCAGCAGTGCCGGCTGCTCCATATTCTTCCTCCTCTCTGCGCGGAACGGCCCCGCGAAAGGCGGGCCCATTCCACGTCAGGCCGGGCGGGGCTGCCAGTGCAGCCCCGCCCGGCCGTGGGTTCGTTCAGCGGTTGAAGATCAGTCCTGGCTGGTCGCGTCGTACATCGCGTAGGGAACGCGGATCTTGGCCACGCCCTCGTCCACGACGTACTGGTCGGTGCCCGCCATCAGCTCGGCGCTGTCCTGGACGTTCTTGACCAGGGTGTTGATGGTGGAGGCCATGCCCACGGCGTCCTGCTTGATGGAGCCGGCCATGTTGCCCGCCTTGATCAGCGCCTTGGCGCTGTCGGTGGCGTCCACGCCGAAGACGGGGATGATGGTGGTGCCTTCGCCGTTGTTGTAGCCCACGTTCTGCAGCGCGGAGATGGCGCCTTCGGCCATGCCGTCGTTGTTGCAGATGATCAGCTCGACCATGTTGTTGTTATCCTTGTTGTAGGAGCCCAGCAGAGCCACCATGTAGTCGTTGGCGGCCTTGGCGGACCACTTGCCCTCGGTGTCCACCAGGTAATTGCTGGTGGCCTTGTCGTCGTAGTAGCTCAGTTCGGGCTTGCCGGCCTCGGTGAGCAGCTTGTTGGCGTCTTCCACGGCGTACTGGGTGCGGGCCTCGGCCTCGGCGTTGCCCTCCTGGCCCTTGAACATGACGTAGGAGATCTTGCCGTCGCCGTTCAGGTCAACGGTGTCGTAGTTGGCCAGCAGGTACTCGCCGATCATCTCGCCCTGCATGTGGCCGGCGTCGGGGGCGTTGGTGCCCACGAAGGCGCACTTGTCGTAGCTGGCGATGACCTCATCGGCCACCTCGCGGTTGAAGAAGATCACGGGGATGCCGGCGCCCTGGGCCGCGGTGACGATGTCCTGGGCGGGGGCGGAGGTGGCGGTCTCCACGATGTTCACGATCAGCAGGTCAGAACCGGCGGTGAGGGCGGTGTTGACCTGGTCGGTCTGGGTGGGCTGGCTGCCGGCGGCGTCCCAGTTGTTGGGCTCGATGCCCATGGCCTTCAGCTGCTCGTCCATGGCCGCGCGCACGGTGGAGATGTACACGTCGGAGAAGTCATAGTAGAACACGTCCACCCGCATGTCGGAAGCGGGGGTGGCGTCGCCGCCGGAGGCGGCCCCGGAAGCGGGGGCGGAAGCCGGCGTGGAAGCCGGGGTGGATGCGGGGGTGCCGCCGCAGCCGGCCAGCAGGGCCATGGCCATCACGGCGCTCAGCGCAAATGCAAGAAGTTTTTTCATGGTTTGTCCTCCTTATGTATGGGGGCGGCCCTTCGCGCCTTTCGCGCCGGAGGGGCTGTTTCGCCCGTTGACAGTTTATATTGTAACGGCCCCAAAGGGAAAAAACGATAGAAAAAACTACGCACTTGTATGAAAAAACTATGGAAGAGTCTTCCACCTTTGGCGGCCTTGCCAGCCCCGCCGGGATGTTATATAATAATTGTATATATCCGTATTCAAGGGGGGCATCCCCCTGCCGCGCCGGTTTGAGCACCCCTTTGCCTGCGCGGCGTGTTCACCCCGCGTCAAAGGAGGCGTTTTCTTGAACAAACAGCTCAAACTGAAAATTCACGAGTCCCTGGCGGCGGTGCTGCCGGTGAGCCTGATCGTGCTGGCGCTGTGCGCCTTTGTGGTGCCGGTGGACCTGGCCACCCTGTGCCTGTTTCTGGCGGGGGCGGCGCTGCTGATCGTGGGCATGGGCTTTTTCTCCCTGGGGGTGGACATGGCCATGATGCCCATCGGCGAGCTGGTGGGCACCCGGCTCACCCGCACCCGCAAGCTGTGGCTGATCCTGGCCGGCTGCTTTCTCATCGGCGTGCTGGTGACCATGGCGGAGCCGGACCTGACGGTGCTGGCCAGCCAGACCCCCGCCGTGCCGGATATGGTGCTGATCCTGACGGTGGCCGCCGGGGTGGGGCTGTTCCTGGTGCTCAGCTTTCTGCGCATTCTGCTGGGCTGGGACCTGCCGGTGATGCTCATCGTCTTTTATCTCGCGGTGTTCGGCCTGGCGTGCTTTGTGCCGGCGGGGTTCCTGCCGGTGGCCTTCGACGCCGGCGGGGTGACCACCGGGCCCATCACGGTGCCCTTCATCATGGCGCTGGGCCTGGGCCTCACCGCCGTGCGGGGCGACAAAAACGCCGAGGGCGACAGCTTCGGCCTGGTGGCGCTGTGCAGCATCGGGCCGGTGCTGGCGGTGCTGGTGCTGGGCATGGTCTACCGCGCGGGGGACGCGGGCTACACCCCCCTGGCGGCGCCCGCCGTGGAGGACACCCGCGCCCTGCTGGCGGCCTTTGGCGCCGCGCTGCCGGAGTACGCCAAAGAGGTGGCGCTGGCCCTGGGGCCCATCCTGGCCTTTTTCCTCGTTTTTCAGGTGCTGTTTTTCAAGCTGCGCCGCCGGGCGCTGGCCAAGATCCTGGTGGGCATCCTCTACACCTTTGTGGGCCTGGCCCTCTTCCTCACCGGGGTGAACGTGGGCTTTATGCCCGCGGGCAACGAGCTGGGCCGGCAGCTGGCACAGCTGCCGCTGCGCTGGCTCATCGTGCCGGTGGGCATGCTCATCGGCTGGTTCATCGTCAAGGCGGAGCCGGCGGTGCTGGTGCTGAACAAGCAGGTGGAGGAGATCACCGGCGGCGCCATCTCCCAGCGGGTGATGATGACCGGCCTGTCGGTGGGCATGGCGGTGTCGGTGGGCCTTTCGATGGCGCGGGTGCTCACCGGGGTGTCGATCCTGTGGTTTCTGCTGCCGGGCTACACGGCGGCGCTGGCGCTGAGTTTCTTTGTGCCCCGCATCTTCACCGCGGTGGCCTTTGACTCGGGCGGGGTGGCCTCCGGCCCCATGACGGCCACCTTCCTGTTGCCCTTTGCCATGGGGGCCTGCGAGGCGGTGGGGGGCAACATCCTCACCGACGCCTTCGGGGTGGTGGCCATGGTGGCCATGACCCCCCTCATCACCATTCAGATCATCGGGCTGGTGTATCAGTTCAAGACCCGGCACGCCGCCGGGGCCGCCGACGGGGCGGACGACGTGCTGGAACTGGGCCCGGAGGAGGATGTGGAATGAATCGTACCCCTTCATCCGTACGCTGCCTGTTTGCCATCGTGGACCGGGGCAAGGGCGAAACGGTGGCCGCCGAGTTGCGCCGCCGGCACATTCTGGTGCAGCTGGTGCTGCTGGGCCACGGCACCGCCTCTGCCGAGGTGATGGACCTTCTGGGGCTGGACGAGCCGGAGAAGGACCTGGTGATGGCGCTGGCCCCGGGCCAGGCCGCCGACGGGCTGCTGGCGGCGCTCACCGAGCGGCTGGAACTCTACCGGCCCGGGCGGGGCATCGCCTTCACCATCGACCTGTCCAGCATCAGCGCGCTGACCCATCAGCGCATCGCCGCCGCGGCGCCGGCGGGGCACACACCATCCCAGAAGGAGGACGGACCCATGCGTTTTCAGCACGAACTGATCGTGGTCATCACCGAGCACGGCTTTGCCGCCGACGTGATGGACGCGGCCCGGGCCGCCGGGGCCCGGGGCGGCACGGTGGTGCGCGGCCGGAGCCTTTCCAGCGAGGAGGCCCAGAAGTTTTTGAAGATCACCATCCAGCCGGAAAAGGACCTGGTGCTGATCCTGGTGCCCGCCGCCCACCGCCAGCCGGTGATGAAGGCCATCTGCGCCCAGGGCACGGGGCACCCGCTGGCCTTTTCGCTGCCGGTGAGCGAAGTCACCGGCCTGTCGCTGGCGCCCTTCGGCGCGGAGGAGGAAGATCATGAAAACAGCTGAGTGGACCAGCCCCGCCCACAGCGGCGAGGGGGAGATCTTTTCCCGCCTGTGGGCGGCGGACGAGCCGGCGGCGGTGCTGCTGATCGCGCATGGCATGGCGGAGCACAGCGGCCGCTACGCGGATTTTGCCGCCTTTCTGGCGGAAAACGGCTTTGCCGTTTTTATGAACGACCACGCGGGCCACGGCCGGTCGGCGGTGGCGCAGGGGTACTTTGCCGCCGAAAACGGCTGGGATCATGTGCTGGGGGACCTGCGCCGGCTGGAGGCCGACGCCCGGGCGAAGTACCCCGGCCTGCCGGTGTTTTTCATGGGGCACAGCATGGGCAGCTTCCTGGCCCGGGACTACATCGCCCGCTGGGGCGACGGGCTCGCGGGCGCGGTGATCTGCGGCACCATGGGGGCCAATCCTCTGCTGGGCTTCGCCCGGGGGCTGGCCTCGGCGCAGGCGGCGGTGAAGGGGCCGAAAAGCCCCGCGAAACTCATCGAGGCCCTCTCCACCGGGGGCTACCACAAGCAGTTCCCCGGCGAGGGACCCTCGGCCTGGCTGGCGGCGGACAAATCGGTGCAGGATGCCTTTGACGCCGACCCGGACTGCGGCTTCACCTTCACGGCGGCGGCCTACCGGGACATGTTCGGCGGCCTTGCGGCAGTGACCGGCCCGGCCTGGGCCGCAAAGGTGCCCAAGGGGCTGCCGGTGCTGGTCATTGCCGGCGACAGGGACCCGGTGGGGGCCAACGGCAAGGGCCCGACCCAGGTGTACGGCTGGCTGAAGGACGCGGGCCTTGCGGACGTGGCCCTGAAGCTCTATCCCGGCATGCGCCACGAGGTGCTGAACGAGGCGGGCAAGGCCCAGGTGTACGAGGACGTTTTGAACTTTCTGCGGGCCCGTCTGCCCGCGGCGGAATAAAAAAGAGAGGGAGTTTATCCATGCCGTTTATTCGTGTGAGCGCCAACGTGGCGGTGAACGAGGGCCAGGCCCAGCGCATCAAGACCCTGCTGGGACAGGCCATTGAGGTGATCCCGGGCAAGAGCGAGACCTGGCTGATGGTGGAGGTGGAGGGCGAAAAGGCCCTGTGGATGGCGGGCAGCGACGCGCCGGCGGCCATCGCGGAGGTGAGCGTCTACGGCGGCGCGGACGCCGAGGACTACCGCCAGCTCACCGGCCGGGTGTGCGACATCCTGGACAGCGTGCTGGACGTGCCCGCCGACCGGGTGTATGTGAAGTACGCCGAGACGGAGCACTGGGGCTGGAACGGCTCCAATTTTTGAACGCCCCGGCGAAAGAGGGCGGTCTGTTTCCCGCTCCCCAAAAAACAGAAAAGGCAGGGCCGGCGCCCTGCCTTTTTTCATTTTTTGCCGTCCATGAAGTACATGGTAAAATCGCCGGTGACCAGCAGCCGGCCCTCCTGGTCGTACAGTTCCAGCTGGTTCACCGAGGTGTGGCCGCCGCAGTGCCGGCTGGACGCCTTGACGGTGACGGTGTCGCCGGGTTTTGCGCCCCGGATGTAGTTCACCGACGCCTGAAGCGTGACGCTGGGGCGGCCCCAGGTGCGGGACACCATGCCGGAACTGGCGTCGCACAGGGCGAACAGCCAGCCGCCGTGGGCGTTGCCGTAAAGATTGAGGCTGTTCTGCGTGACCGGGGCCACAGCCTCCACATAGCCCGGCCGGGCGATCGTCACCCGCAGGCCCTCAAAGCAGACCACCGGTTTGACCTGGGCCTGCAGCATTTGGCGCAGCTCCTCCTCCGTCCGCTGCGCGCCTTCCCTTCTCACTTGTTCTTCCATCCTTCATCTCTCCCGCTCTTGGAAAAAATATCTCACGGTATGGTATTGTACACTTCTCGTCAAAAAATGCAAGCGGCGGCGCGTGACGGGGCCGCGGACAGTGTGCCGGTATCTGACGCTCCTTTCGCGTCCGTCGGGGGGCGCCCACCCTCGCACGCAGCGTCTCGGACATTTTCCACGACGACGGAAAATGTCCGTTCTGAGGCAAACGAAGGGTGACGCCCCCCAGCTGCCGGGCCGGGCGGTACAGGACAGCATCCCCGCCAGGGGCGCGGCCCGCCCGTTTTGCCCGGCCCGCCCTTCCCTGCCGGCTGTGCCGGGCGCGGCGCTGCCGCCGCGTAGTGCGCCTGAGACGAACACTTTGGCCGCCAGGACAAAGTGTCCGGATCACAGCGTGCGGCGGCGGACAGCGACGCGCCACCCCCGCGCCAAACCGAAATCCTCTCCCGCGCCCCGGGCCGTTCGCTTCTTTCGTGTTGCGTACCCACATGCTGCGCCCGGTCCCTCCGCACCGCACGCGGCGTCTCGGACATTTTCCGCGACGAAGGAAAATGTCCGTTCCGATGCGCACTACGTGCGGAGGACCGGGCTTCGCCACAGCCCGTTGGTGGCGGACAGTGTACCGGTATCTGACGCTCCTTTCGCGTCCCCCGGCTGCCGGGCTGGGCGGTGCAGGACAGCATTCCCGCCAGGAGCGCGCCACCCCCGCGCCGGGCCGAAAAAACATCCCGCGCCCCGGTCTTTTTCTTCGCGCGGGGGCGGAAAAGGGCGGCCCCGGTCGTTTGACCGGGGCCGCCCTTTCGTTTTTCGGGTCTTGCTCACACCGCGAAGGTGTACTGCCAGACGTTGTAGAGGCTGATGGCCATGATGATGCCCATCAGGCCGATGAACAATTTTTCCACGGCGGCGTTGTCCATCCGCTTGTTGGCGATGCGGCCCAGCATACCGCCGCCGATGCCGCCCGCCACCATCAGCACCAGGCTCAGCCAGCCGAAGGCAGGCACGCTGCCGGTGATGAGGGTGGCCCCCAGGCTGGTGATCTGGCTGATGAGGATGACGTAGAGGCTGTTCTGGGCGGCGGTCTTGGTGTCCATCGAGAAGAAGAAGTAGAACACCACCAGGTTGATGGGCCCGCCGCCGATGCCCAGAAAACTGGACATGATGCCCAGCACCAGGCCGATGGCCACGCACACCCACACCTTGAAGATCTTATGGGTGCGGATGCGGCGCTTGTTGATGGTGTAGAGCATGGTGGCCAGGGTGATGACGAACAGGCACGCCGCCTGCACCGCCCCCGCCGTCTCGGCGAAGGCCGCGCTGATGACGGCGAACATCTGCTTGCCGGCGACGCCGCCCACCGCCGCGCCGATGGCCAGCGGGGTGCCCAGCTTCAGGTCCACCTTGCTGTCGCCCGCCCGCAGGGCCTTGGTCACCGAGTAGCAGCTCATGGCCAGCACCGTGCAGCCGGAGAGAAAACTCACCGTGGCCACGCTGTCCAGATGGAACAGGTCCAGGGTGGGTTTGATGATGACGCCGCCGCCGATGCCGCAGATGGCCCCCGCGACGCTCGCCAGCAGACTGATGATAAAATAGGCAAGCACCTGCATGGGCGCCGCCCCCTTTCCTTCAGATTACAGGAGGGCGCGGGCCCCGTCCTCTCCCGGGAGAGGGCAGAGCCCGCCGCTCGTCGGTTTTTCAGCCGCAGCAGGGGTGATGGCCGTACTCGTCCATGCAGTCCTGGCTGGGGTCCTTCATGCACAGGTGCACCGCC
>NZ_CALWND010000018.1:0-22356 GCF_944382735.1 Candidatus Allofournierella merdavium
CCCGACGTGCTGATCAACTGGCCCATCAACACCCCCGCCCGGGGGGAGACCATGCTGAAACGGCCCCTCTATCACAATCTGATGAAAAACAACGACTATTTTGCTCGGTATCACGCCTATTTCGACCAGTTGCTCACGGAGTATTTCGAGAGCGGCCGGTATGAGGCGGTCATCCGGCAGACCCAGGCCATGATCGCCCCCTATGTCCAGGCCGACCCAACCGCCTTCTGCTCCTATGAGGACCATCTGCTGGCGGTGGACACCCTGCTGGAGGTGTGCCGCCTGCGCTCCGAGAGCATTCGGGGACAACTGGAGGGGGACTATCCCATCACCCTGGCCCAGCAGGGGTCGCAGCCGGGGGCGGGGGTGGACGCCTCCCATGTGGATCTGCGGGCCCTGGGGGATTTCGACGACCTGGAGACCGCAAGGGAGCGGCAGGATGAAGCCGCGGCAGTGGCGGAGTGACGCAGGGAAAGAACATGGCATGAGTTTTATTTTGCCTGGGGGCAAAAAATAAGCAACTATGCAAAGGGAATATCCCTCCCTGCATAGCTGCTTATTCCCCATACACGGGTTAAGCCCCATAGGTTCACATTGTATACCTATGGGGCTTAACCCGTGTCCCGCCTCCTTTTTTCATCGTATCACATCCCACAGATACCCGGCAAGAGAAAAATGCTTTTTCAGAATATTTATGAATAGAAAATGAGTATTTTACATTTTTAAGTGACAGTCTTACAATGAAAATAAAGGCGTGGACATCCTGCTTGAATCCTGGAGGTAAATGGAAATGGACTACACAAAACTGGGCAATTCCGATTTGAACGTCTCCCGCATCTGTATGGGGTGCATGGGGTTTGGTGATGCCCAAAACGGCCAGCATTCCTGGACCCTTGACGAGACTCACTCCCGGGAGATCATCCGGCTGGGGCTGGAACTGGGGATCAATTTCTTTGATACCGCCATCGGCTATCAGAGCGGCACCAGCGAGCAATATGTAGGGCGGGCGCTGCGGGATTTTGCCAGGCGGGACCGCGTGGTGGTGGCCACTAAATTTCTTCCCCGCACCAACGAGGAAATACAGGCAGGGATCAGCGGCCAGGAACACATCCGTCGAATGCTGGACAAGAGCCTGCAAAACCTTGGGATGGACTATGTGGATCTCTACATCTGCCATATGTGGGATTACCAAACGCCCCTCTTCGATATCATGGAGGGGCTGAACAACGCCGTAAAGGCGGGCAAAGCCCGCTATATCGGCATTTCCAACTGCTTTGCCTGGCAGCTTGCCAAAGCAAACGCCCTGGCGGAGCGGGAGGGGTTTGCCAAATTTATCTCCGTCCAGGGACATTACAACCTGATTTTTCGGGAGGAGGAGCGGGAGATGGCTCCCTACTGCCGGGAAGAGAACATCGCCATGACGCCTTACAGCGCACTGGCCGGCGGACGGCTGTGCCGGCATCCCGGGGAGACATCGAAACGGCTTCAGGAAGACAGTTATGCCCGGCTGAAATACGGGGCCTCCCAGGACCAGGACGCGCCCATTCTGGCCCGGGTGGCGGAACTGGCCGACCGGAAAGGGGTGTCCATGACAGAAGTGTCTTTGGCATGGCTGCTGACGAAGGTGACCGCCCCGGTGGTGGGCGCCACCAAGCCCCACCACATCGAAGGCGCGGCAAAAGCGGTGGAACTGGAGTTGACAAAGGAAGAGTGCGCCTATCTGGAAGAGCCGTACACGCCTCATCCGCTGGTGGGCGTTATGGCCCAGAACACCGCCCAGGCGGCAAAGGACGCTCACGTCTGGTCCGCCGGCAGCCAGACCATCTGAACCGGGGTCATCCCAAACCTTTGACGTGAGGGACGCCGGCTTTCCGGCCATCATGGCGTTGTTTCCCGCGGGGCGTTTTGGCGGCCAGGGCACATCCCGGCGGCATTCCCTTGCCGGTTCGGCCCGCCGCGGAAGGAGGGACGGCTCCCAGCTTTTGACAGTCTTTTTCCCCGCGGCGCGGTACACTGTTAGCCGGGGGTGAGGCCGTGAAGACCGTTGTATATCTGGATATCCTGCTGGTGACGAATTTCATCGCAGGGTATTTTCTTTTGCGGGCGGCGGGATGGCTGGCGGGCGCGGCCTGCCCGGCGCTGCGGGCGCTGGCGGGCGCGGCGGTGGCGGCAGCCAGCACGCTGATCCTTCTCGCGCCTCCGCTGCCCGCCCTGCCCGGCCTTGCCTACAAGCTGGCCAGCGCCGCGCTGGTGACACTGGCCGCCTTCGGCTGGCACGGCCCGCGCCCCTTTCTGCGGGCGGGCGCCTGGTTCTTCGCTCTCAATCTGGGGCTGGCGGGTCTCGCCCTGCTGGGTCTGCAGCGGGGCGGCATGAACGGCGTGCGGGTGCACAACCTGACGGTGTATGTGGATCTCTCGCCGGTGACGCTGGTGCTCTCGGTGCTGGCGGTGTATCTGGCGGTGCGGCTGGTGCTGCTGCTCTTCGGCCCGCCCGCCGACCAGGAGCCCTGGCAGCTGGAACTGGCCCTTGCCGGGAGCACGGTGCGGGCGCAGGCCCACTATGACACCGGTTTTTTCCTGCGGGACCCGGTGGGCGGGCGGCAGACCCTTCTGATCAGCTGGCCCGGCGTGGAGCGGCAGCTGCCCGAGGCGGTGAACGGCTTTTTGCGGGCCTACTTTTCCGGGCAAAATCCGCTGCCCCCCGAGGGGCTGGCGCTGCGTCTGGTGCCCTGTTCCGGCGCGGCCGGCAGCGCCGTGCTGCCGGGGCTGACCGCCCGCACCGCCCGGCTGACCGGCCAGGGCCGCGCCCTTCTGGCCCGGGAGGTGACCGCCGTGTTCACCCCCCAGCCCCTGCTGGACGGCCGGTTCCAGGCGCTGTTCGGCCGGGAATTTCTCATGGATGAGACCGAGAGGAGGTCCGAAATATGCACCTGAAGTTTACCGGCCGGCTGCTGGCCGCGCTGCGCCGGCTGCTGGCGAAGCTGCGGTTGCCGGGCGGCGTTTACTACATCGGCGGCCCGGAAGCCCTGCCCCCGCCCCTGACCCCCGAGGAGGAAAAGCTGGTGTTTCAGGGGCTGGAGGAGGGCCGCCAGAGCTGCCGGGACATCCTCATCACCCACAACCTGCGGCTGGTGGTGTACATCGCCCGCAAATTCGAGAGCAGCGGCATCGCGGTGGAGGACATCATCTCCATCGGCACCATCGGCCTCATCAAGGCGGTGAACACCTTCGTGCCGGCCAAAAACATCAAGCTGGCCACCTACGCCAGCCGCTGCATCGAAAATGAGATCCTGATGTTCCTGCGCAAGAGCAGCAACCGTCGACAGGAGACAAGCATCGATGAGCCGCTGAACACCGACGGCGAGGGCAACGAACTGCTTTTGTCCGACGTGCTGGGCACCGACCAGAACCAGATCAGCGCCCAGCTGGAGCAGGACGCTGAGAAGGATATGCTGCTGGCGGCGGTGGACCGGCTGGCACCCCGGGAAAAGCAGATCATGCAGATGCGCTTTGGCCTGCTGGACGGGGTGGAGCACACCCAGAAGGAGGTGGCGGACAAGATCGGCATCTCCCAAAGCTACATCTCCCGGCTGGAAAAGCGGATCATCGCCCGCCTGCGCCGGGACCTGGAAAAAATGTGTTGACCATGCGGGCAGGGCCCCCGGCCGCGAACAAGCGCGGCCGGGGGCCCTGCCCTTTTATCCGTCAAGCCGTTTTATTTTCCACCATCTCGGTCTGCTGCACGAAGAGGGGCATCAGGCCGCCCCGCAGGCCCATCTCGCTGTCCGGCAGGACCAGCAGATAATCAAAGCCGTTTTTTGTCCAGCGCAGCATCGCCGCGCCCCCCTCGTTCTGGCTGATGGCCACCCGGATGTCCCGGTGATACAGAGTCACCTGTTCCCGGAAATTCTGCTCAAAGTCGCCCTCCCGCAGATCGGCGCCCGCGCGGCCCACCCGAAGGATCAGGTCCCACTGCGGCTCCACGGTATACTCCAGCTGCGCCACCGCGCCGCTCAGCAGCGCGATGCGGTCCAGCCGGACGATGTCGCTCTCCGGCAGGCTCTGCGCCCGGAATCCCGCCCGTCGGCCAAAATCCGCCCTGGCGTATTCATACGACCCTGTCTGCCCCCTGGCATACAAAAGCGCCGCGATCACGGTGATGATCACCGCCGCCAACAGCACGCCGCCCACGGCCAGCGCCGCAAGGATATGCATCTCCATACACGATCCCTCCCTCTCCCCCTCACTGTATGCTCATCACCGCAAAGTGTGCGGGCGGGCGGCCAGCTTTTACCAGCGGCCAAACTGTTTGCCCGGCGCGGCAGACGGCCATACTTCTGTCATGCCATGGGGGGAGCGTGACCATCTTTGTATTACGGCAAGGTCGAGATCTGCGGTGTAAACACCGCCAAACTTCCGGTGCTCACCGAAAAGGAGAAGACCGCCCTTCTGCGGGCCGCCCGCGCGGGCGACAAGGAGGCGCGGCAGCGGATGATCCAGGGGAACCTGCGGCTGGTGCTCAGCGTGGTGCAGAAGTTCGTGGGGCGTGGCGAGAGCATGGACGACCTGTTCCAGGTGGGATGCATCGGGCTGATCAAAGCCATCGACCACTTCGACCCGGACCTGAACGTGCGCTTTTCCACCTACGGGGTGCCCATGATCGTGGGCGAGATACGCCGCTTTTTGCGGGACAACAACGCCGTGCGGGTCTCCCGCTCGGTGCGGGATATCGCCTACAAGGCCATGCAGGCCAAGGAACAGCTGCAAAAGGAGTTGAACCGGGAGCCACACATCGACGAGATCGCCGAGCGGGTACAGCTGCCGGTGACCACCGTGACCCTGGCGCTGGAGAGCGTGGTGGATCCGGTGAGCCTGTACGAACCGGTATACAGCGACGAGGGAGACACCATCTATGTAATGGACCAGTTGGGGGACAGCGGCGGCGAGGACAGCTGGATCAGCGGCATCATGTTCAAGGACACGGTGCAGGCTTTGAGCGAGCGGGAGAAAAAGATCATGGCGCTGCGCTATCTCTCGGGCAAGACCCAGGTGGAGGTGGCCAAGGAAATAGGCATCAGCCAGGCCCAGGTGAGCCGGCTGGAGAAAAACGCCCTGGGCCGCATCAAGGGAAAACTGTAAAGCAGATCGCCTTATCACGCAAAGCACCCCGGCGCCGCGGCGCCGGGGTGCTTTATAGTGCTCTTTATTTCAGCTCCACCACCGTCACGCCGGCCTCCCCTTCGCCGTAGCGGCCCAGGCGGAAACTCTTGACGTTCTTGTGGCCCCGCAGATGCTGGTGGATGGCGTTGCGCAGCGCGCCGGTGCCCTTGCCGTGGATGAGGTAGATCATGGTCTGGCCGTTCATCACCGCATGGTCGATGAACTGGTCCACCTCCATCAGCGCCTCTTCCACGCTCATGCCCAGCAGGTTGATCTCCATGCTGGCGCCCCGTTCCACCCGCTGCACCGTGGCGCTGCGGGGCGCGGGGGCGGCGCGGCCGCCCTTTTTCTGAGGCTTTTGCAGCTTGTCCGGCGCTTTGAGGCCGGAGAGGGGCACCTTGGTCCGGATGATGCCGGCGCGCACCTCCACCATGCCGTTCCGGTCCGGCAGGGACATCACGGTGGCGGTCTGGTCGTACTCGGCGATCACCACCTCCTGCCCCACCCGCACCTCTTTCAGCGGCACAAACTGGCGCGCCGGGCTGTGGGCCACGTCGCTCTTGGCAAACAGGCGCTCGGCGTCCTTGCGGGCGATCTCCCGGGCGCGGGCGGCCCGCTGGGCGGCGGACTGTTTGTCGTCCTTCTGCAGCTTGTGCAATTCGTCGGTGAGGGCGTAGGCCTCCGCCTGCACCTGCTGGGTCATCTGCCGGGCCTTGAGGCGGGCGGCCTCCAGTTCGGTCTCGCCCTGACGCACCAGCGCATCGCACTTCTCCCGGGCCTTTTCCAGCATCTTCTCCGCCTCGGCCTTGGCCTTGTCCGCCTCGGCCTGGCTCTCTTTCAGCTGCAATTTCAAATCGTCCAGCTGGGCCAGCACCTCGTCCAGCCGCTTGTCGTCGCTGGCCAGGTGGGTCCGGGCCCGCTGGATGACCCGGGCGGGCACACCCAGCTTTTCGCTGATGAGGAAGGCGTTGGACTTGCCCGGCACGCCCACGCTGAGTTTATAAGTGGGGCGCAGGCTCTCCACGTCGAACTCGCAGCTGGCGTTCACCACCCCCGCCGTCTCCAGCGCGAACACCTTCAGTTCGGAGTAGTGGGTGGTGGCCATGACCAGCGCCCCCTGGATGCGCAGCTGCTCGATGATGCTCACCGCCAGCGCCGCGCCCTCGGCGGGGTCGGTGCCGGCGCCCAGCTCGTCCAGCAGGACAAGGCTGCCCTTGAAGGCGTTGTCCAGGATGCCGGTGATCTTTTTCATGTGGCCCGAGAAGGTGGACAGGCTCTGCTCGATGCTCTGCTCGTCGCCGATGTCCACCAGATAGTCGGTGAACACACAGACGGTGCTGTGCTCGTGGGCGGGGATGAGCAGGCCGTGCTGGGCCATGGCGCAGAGCAGGCCGGCGGTCTTGAGGGTGACGGTCTTGCCGCCGGTGTTGGGGCCAGTGATGACCAGCGTGTCGTAGTTTTCGCCCAAGGCCACATCGATGGGCACCACCTTGTCCGGGTCGATGAGGGGGTGGCGGGCTTTTTTCAGGTCGAAATGCACGTCGTCCGCCACCCGGGGCATATACGCCTTCTGCGCCAGCGCCAGGTGGGCCTTGGCCAGCAGCACGTCGATGTCCAGCATGGCCTTGTAGCTGAAGGTGAACATCGGCTCGATGGAGGCCACCTGCTCGGTGAAGGCGATGAGGATGCGCTCGATCTCCGCCTTCTCCTGGCTGCGCAGCTGCATGATCCTGGCGTTGGCCTCCACCACGGCGGTGGGCTCCACAAAGACGGTAGCGCCGCTGCTGGACACGTCGTGGATGACGCCGCCCACCTCGCCGCGGTACTCCGCCCGCACCGGCACCACGAAGCGGCCGTTGCGGATGGAGACCACCGCGTCCTGCAAAAACTTGTTGGTGGTGCTGTTCTTGATGATGGCGTCCAGCTTGTCCCGGATGGAGTTTTCGGTGGCCTGGATCTTGCGGCGCACCTCAAAGAGGGTGTTGCTGGCGGTGTCCGCCATCTCCTCCGGCGAGAGGATGGCGGCGGTGATCTGCTTTTCCAGCGCGGGCTGGGGGCTGAGAGCGTAGAACAGGTCGTCCACCGGCAGCGCGTCGTGCTCGGTGATGCCGTACCAGGCCACCAGGTTCTGGAAGTTGCGCAGCGCGCCGGCCACCTCCAGCAGTTCGGCCATGGAGAGCACGCCCCCTTTGACCGCCCGGTTCACCACCTTGTCCACCCCGGACACGCCCCCGAAGCGGGGGCTGCCGTTTTTCAAAAGCAGGCTGCCGATGGCGTCGGTCTGGCTGAGGGCGAAGCGCACCTCGTCCGGCGTTTCCCCCGCCGGCTGCTCCAAAAGCAGGGTGCGGGCCTCGGGACAGACGGCCAGCGCCGCCGCCTTTTCCAGAATTTTGTCCAGTTCCAGTGTTTTGCGATAACTTGTGTCCATGATTCTCCTTGCCGCGGGCGCGGCGCGCCCCTATGTAGGTTGATTCACTCCAGAACGGAGTGGAGAAAATCCAGCGTTTTCAAGGGCTTGTCCAGCCGGGCGGCGGCGTACCGCTCGGTGACGCGGCCCAGCACGTCCAGGCTTTTTTGCGAGAGGGTGAAGGCGAACACCTTCTTGTCCTCCACCAGCGCGATGTGCCGCAGAGCGATGAGCGCGCCCTCGTCCAGGTTGGGGGCGAGGCCCTCGGCCGCGGCGCAGTCGCCGCAGAGCAGGTCCCCCGCGCCGATGTCGAAGTAGAAATCGCCCCCGTCGTATTTCTGGCAGCTTTTGCAGCACAAGAGCGCGGGCATATACCCCGCCTCACACACCGCCCGCAGCTCGTAGACCGCCTTGATCTGGGCCAGGGGCTTTTTCTGCTCGCTGATGAGGTAGAGGCTGTTGAGCAGAAGGCGCAGCTGGGCCGCCGCCTCATGGCCGCTGGGCAGCAGGGCCTGGGCGATCTCCGCAAGATACATGGCCAGCGCCATGCCCTCGATACTTTTGGGCAGCCCGAAGAACACCTGTTTGACCTGGGCGTCGTCCACCACATACATGGTCTTGCCCGCAAACAGGGTAAATTCGGAATAGCAAAAAAGCCCGCAGGCACTGAAAAGTTTGCTTTTCAGTCGCAGGCTTCCCTTGGCAGATGCGGAGATGAGGCCGTGCTCCGGGGTGAGGATGGTGAGGATCCGGTCAGACTCCCCCACCTTCACCTCCCGCAGCACCAGGCCCGGTGTTACCAGTTGCATATTCGTCCCCCGCGGGCGGCGGCAGCCCCGGCTGCCCGGTGCGCAGAGCCTTTTTGTAGTTCAGGTACTCCCGCACGCCGCCGGTCGTTTCAAACTCTTTCCAATCTTTCCAATAAGAACCGCTGCTTTCCATCGCTGGTCGCCCCCTGGTGGTACTGTTCCACCATTCTACACCGGTATGCCCGGAAAAGTTGTCCAGCGCTGTAGAAAAATATTTGTTTTGTTTCGTGTTTAAGCGACAGCATCATTTGTTTTGGGTGAAGCCGAAATCATTGAGCAAAAAGTCGCTGTCGCGCCAGTCGTCCTTCACCTTGACCCAGCACTGAAGGTTCACCTTCGCGCCCAGAAACTCCTCGCAGTCCACCCGGGCGGCGCTGGCGATCTTTTTCAGCATCTGGCCGCCTTTGCCGATGACCATGCCCTTGTGGCTCTTGCGCTCGCAGTAGATGTTGGCGTCGATGTCGATGATGTTCTTGTCTTCCCGCTCCTTGAAGCGCTCCACCGTCACGGCGATGCCGTGGGGCACCTCGTCCCGCAGGAACAGCAGCATCTTCTCCCGCAAGATCTCGCTCACCAGCGCCTTCTCCGGCATATCGGTGTAGGCGTCGTCGTCGAAATAGTGGGGGCCCTCCACCCCGTAAGCCGCCAGCACGTCGAACAGCTCCTCGCAGCCCTTGTCCTCCCGGACGCTGGTGGCCATGACCTTGTCGAACACGCCCAGCGCCTCCAGCTGCGCGGTGCGCGCCGCCAGGTCCGCCTCGGTTTTAAGGGTGTCGGTCTTGTTGATGACCGCCACCGCCGGCGTGCCCCGCAGCGCGTCGATCATGGCCTGTTCGGCCTCGGTAAACTCGCCGTAGGGCTCAAAGAGCATCAGGCTCACATCCCCGTCCGCCACGCTGTCGGCCACGGTCTTGCTCATCCGCTCGCCAAGTTTTGTGCGGGGGATGTGCACGCCGGGGGTGTCCAGCAGGACGTACTGCACCGGCCCGCGGGTGACGATGCCGGTGATGCGGGTGCGGGTGGTCTGGGGCTTGGAGGTGACGATGGCCACCTTCTCCCCCACCAGCCGGTTGGTCAGGCTGGATTTGCCCACGTTGGGCTTGCCCACAAGGGTAACAAAAACCGATGAGGTCTGCAAGGGATCATCCTTTCTTTCTTTCGGGCCAGAACACGAAGAACCAGGCCCCCGCCAGCGACGCCGCCAGGAGGGCCGCCGCCCAGGGCCGCGCGAAAAACCAGCCGGGGATGGCAAAAAGCACCTCCGGCCGCCAGAACAGCAACCCGCCCACCGCCGCCGAGGCGATGCTGAACACCAGCACCGCGCCGGCGGCCATGTCCTTGGCGCCGCCCGCCGCCCGCCAGTGGGCCGGGTCGGGCGACTCCACCGACCGCTCCACGGCGGAGTTGACCAGCTCCAGCGCGATCACGCCGCCGATGCACAAAAACAGCAGGGCATACTCCACCGCGCTGAAGGAGTAGAACAGACTGGCCAGCAGTACATAGGCCCCGGCGCACAAGTGAAAACGCAGGTTGCGCTCCTCTTTGACGGCGGTCCAGAACCCTTTCGCCGCATAGCCGAACCCGGCAAAAAACCGCCGCATCTCAGATCTGATCCGCCGTGTAGGACACGGTGCGGGGCAGCCCCAGCTGGATGAGCACGGCCTCCTCTTTTTCCCGCATCTTCACCGCGGCAAGGCCGCCCTGCTCGTGGTCGTAGCCCAGCAGGTGCAACATGGAGTGCACGGTGAGATAGGCCACCTCCCGCTGCAGCGGGTGGCCGTACAGTTCCGCCTGCTCCATCGCCTTCTCCATGGAGATCACGATGTCGCCCAGCAGGCAGGCGCCGGTGTCCTGGTCCACGTCGTACTTGCCGTCCTCCCCCAGGGGAAAGCTGAGCACATCGGTGGGCATATCCTTGCCGCGGTACTGGGCGTTCAGGGTCTGGATCTCGGCGTTGTCCACAAAGGTCACGCTGATCTCCGCGGGCTGCTCAAAGCCCTCAAACTCCAGCACGGCGTTGCAGCTGCGACGGATGAGGATGCGCAGCCCGGAAGGGATCTTCACCTTCTTTTGCTGGTTGGTAATCAACACTTTGTTTGACACACAGCTTCACCTCTTCGTTTTTTGATATTCCGCGCACGGGGTCCTCCCGCGCCAAAAGCACCAGTCGCCACGGTGCCTGTTTTACGAGTTTCGCCGCTGCCGCGCCGCCCGGTCGTACGCCTTTACGATCTCCTGCACCAGGCGGTGACGCACCACGTCCTTCTCGGTGAAAAAGACGCGGGCGATGCCGTCCACGTTCTTCAGCACGTTCAGCGCGTCCAGCAGGCCGCTGCGGCTGCGGTCCGGCAGGTCGATCTGGGTCACGTCGCCGGTGACCACCACCTTGCTGCCCGTGCCCATGCGGGTAAGGAACATCTTCATCTGCTCCCGGCTGGTGTTCTGGGCCTCGTCCAGGATGATGAAGGCGTCGTCCAGCGTGCGGCCGCGCATATAAGCCAGCGGAGCCACCTCGATGGTCTGTTTTTCCAGCAGTTTCTGAAAACTCTCCGCCCCCAGCATATCGAACAGGCCGTCGTACAGCGGGCGCAGATAGGGATCCACCTTGTTCTGCAGATCGCCCGGCAAAAAGCCCAGCTTTTCCCCGGCCTCCACGGCGGGCCGGGTGAGGATGATGCGGCTGACCTCCTTGCTCTTGAAGGCCTTCACCGCCATGGCCACCGCCAGGTAGGTCTTGCCGGTGCCGGCGGGCCCCACCCCGAAGGTGATGGCGTTCTGCTTGATGGCCTGCAGATATTCCCGCTGGCCCAGCGTTTTGGGGCGCACCGGCCGCCCCTTGGCGGTGACGGCCACAAAATCCTGGGTGAGTTCCCGCACACGGCGCTCCTCCCCCGCGCCGGCCAGGCTGATGCAGTAGCGCACCGTCTGTTCCTCCAGCGGGGTGTGGTTCTCCAGCAGGGTGAGCATGGCGTCCACCGCGCGGGCGGCCGCGGCCACCTGCTCCGGCTCGCCGGTGAGTTTGATCTGGGAGCCACGGCACACCGCCGTGACCGAGAATTCATTCTCCAGCAGCCGGATGTTTTCGTCCCGGCTGCCAAAGATGGCCAGCGCCGTCTCCACACTGTTCAGTTCGATCAGCTTTTCCGCCATTGCACACCTGCTCACTCGCAAAAAATTCCGCGGGTCCCTTCTGCATCGTCGGGGCCCACAAATACATCGTTATTATACCACAAAATATTCCAATAGGAACTGTCTGTTTTGCATAAAATTTTCAGCGGTTTTCATCCACCCTTTTCCCGGGCAATGTCCGCCTTGAAATCCACGGTCATGGTGTAGGTCAGGGTGCCGCCGTCCCAGCTTTCCTGCCGGCTCTCGGCGATGATCTGGGCGTCCGGGAACTCCTCATACAGCTGCGCCAGGCAGGCAAACCGGGCGTACTGGCGCGCGCCGTCGGGCGTCAGATGGAACTGCCGCGCCTCCCGCCGGGGGATGTATCGCTCTTCCACGGTGGCCGGCAGCGCGAAGCCCAGCACGCTGAGCTGGTGATGGGTGACGCGCGCCTCCTCCTCCGGCAGCTGCGGGCCCAGTTCCAGCGTACGGCCGAACAGGCGCAGGCAGGTGCTGCTCTCGATCTCGCCAGTGAGCGCCTGCACCTCGTAGGTGGAAGGCTGCACACACTGGTAGGTCCTTTTCACCGCCGCGATCACCAGCCCCTTGGCATGGCTGGCCACCGGCTGCTCGTAGGGGTCCGGTTTATAGGCGCTCACCAGCACCTCCCCGGCGGCGACGGTCTGCCCGACCTTCTTGACGGCGAACCCCTCCTGGGCGTTCACCTCCAGCAGGATGCCGTCCGCCGCCGCCACCAGGTCCACCGGGTCGTTGGATTCGATGGCCGGCTTTTGCAGCGCCGCGCTGGCCTCCACCACCAGCCGGCCCTTCTCAAAGTTCAGAGACACCCAGCCGAAGGCGTCATTGGCGTCCATGATCTGTTTTTCCGCCAGGCGCAGTTTTTCCTGGGTTAAAACCGCCCCCTCGCAAATATCCATAGAATAAAGCAGCTGCTCCACCTGGCGCTGGGCCGCGGCGTCCAGCCCGTCATAGCGGATGGACCACACGCCCCGCCCCAGCAGGTGCACCGCCGCCGCGAACACCAGCGGCGCCAGCATCAGGCCCCACCGGCCCCGGTAGGCTTTGAACCGGAAGAAAAGGCCCCTGCGCCGGCCCGCCCGCAGCCGGACGCCGCATCGCCGGGCCAGCCGAGCGAGGTCACGGTACCGGCGGGCGGGCAGCTGCGCCGTGAAACCGTTTTGCGTCGGACGGATTCTATAAAGCGGGACGCCTTGTCGTCCACATAGGGTGATCAATTTTTCGTATTGCCCGCCAAAGGCGGTGAATTCCGCCCCCGCGAAGCAGTTTGCCCAGATCGGTCCCATCATGTTACCCCTCATAGGAAAATTCCGTGCGGAAGATCCGCCCTTTCAAAGTCAGCATCCGCCCGCCGACGCCGCACAAGGTGAGTTCGTCTCCGTAAAGGCTCACCTGCCAGCCGCCCATGTCCAGGCAGATGCGGCTCTCGTCGTAGAGCAGCACGCCTTTGCAGCCCTCCACCTCCACCACGCCGCCGCCCTGAATGTGCAGCACGCCCCGGCGGTAAAATCCGGCGGGCGGCTGCCGCACCAGGCGTTTGAGATATGTCCCGGGGCTTTCCCGTTTTGTTGTTCGCTTTTGTTTCATTCCCTGCCCCCCGCGTCTTGTCTGCGGCACACCGCGCCGCTTTACCCTTATTTATATTATCCGGGAGGATGAGCTTATGAAGAAACTTCCCCTGCGCGCCGCGGGAGGCGGCGTGTGCGCCCTGGCGCTGCTGGCGCTGCTGTTCGCCCGCCCGATCCCGTGCATCGAGGGCATCCGGGCCGGGCTGGCCTGCTGCGTGAACCAGGTGATCCCGGCGCTGTTCCCCTTCTTCGTGGTCTCCGCCATGATCGCCGCAAGCCCGCTGGCAAAGTTCTTTGGCCTCGCGCTGTGGCCCTACACCCGATTCGGTCTGGGCATCCGGGATCCGCGGGCTGCCACCGCGCTGCTGCTGGCCTGGCTGGGCGGCTTTGCGGTGGCGGCCAGAGTCGTGTCCCAGATGTACGGCGAAGGGGTGGTGACCCGCCGGCAGGCACAGCTGCTGCTGGTCTGCGGGGTGGGCTCCGGGCCGGCCTTCGTGGTGAACACGGTGGGCTGCCTTTTGCTGGGCAGCCCGCGGCTGGGGTGGTGCATCTTCGCCGCCCTGCTGCTGGCCGATCTGGCGGCCGGGCTGCTGGCCCGGCTCCTTTTGCCCGCAGGGAATGAAGCGCCCCGCGGCGCCGCTATCTCGGCGGGCCGTTCGGCCGGCGTGTCCTTTGTGGCCGCCGTGCAGGGCGCCGTGCAAAGTATGCTGACCGTATGCGGCTTTGTGACCTTTTTCAGCTTTCTGAACGGCGCCCTTGGCTCCTTTCTGCCTTCCTCCGGACCGGTGCGGGCCACCCTGGCCGCGCTGCTGGAGGTCACCGGCGGCTGCGTGCAAGCCAGCGGGCTTGGGGGCGCGGCGGCGGTCTACGGCTGCTGCGCCGCGCTGAGCATCCAGAGCCTCTCGGTGCTTTTGCAGGTGCGGGCGCTGCTGGACGAGAGGGTCTCCCTCCTGCCGCTGGCCGCGGCGCGGCCGGTGCATCTGTGCCTCTCTCTGGGCGCCCTGCGCCTTCTGATGGGTCTGGTGCCCGGGGCCGCCGCCGCTGCCGCCGGGGTCGGCGGCCGGCTGCTCGTTCGCAGCCGCACCGCGCCGGACGCCGCCCTCGTGCTGTTCGCCCTGTGCTGCGCGGTGCTCTACGGCTTTAACTTTACATCCGGCGGCCGAAAGAGTATAATGGACAAAAATCCTGAAGGGAGGCCCTGCCGTGTTCCGTAAGCACCCTGTCCCCGGGCAAAATGTGCAGCCGGCCTGCGAATACTGCGAACACGGCCGCCGCGCCGCCGATCCCCGGATGATCCTGTGCGCCAAGCGCGGGGTCGTATCCCCCTACTTCCATTGCAAGAAATTTTTGTATGACCCCATCCAGCGGGTGCCCCGCCGCCAGCCCCGGCTGCCCAGTTTCACCGCAGAAGATTTTCGGCTGGATTGACCGTTTACTCTTGACGCACGGCCCTTTTTCCGCTACAATGATAACCGTTCCGCTGGAATAGCTCAGTCGGTAGAGCAGCTGATTCGTAATCAGCAGGTCGCGTGTTCAAGTCACGTTTCCAGCTCCACACCTCCCCGTAAACATGCCGTTTACGGGGCTTTTTTGTAAAACTCTGCGCCCTGCGCGCTCCGGAGGCTCATGCCGCGTTTGCGCCGTGGAACGGCGGCGCATTTCGATGCCGTACTGGCCGCGATAAAGACGGCATACCGGGAGAAAATAAGTGTTAAGCTTTCGTGCTGTGCGCATGGAATCCGGCAACAAAATACAAGGAGCAGCTTTGATGGACACTGGCGTTGTTTTTGGAGAGATCGTGAACGGTTGCAAGAGGTTTTGCCGATACAGCAACTCCGTTTCCTGCAACCTGTCCGGGGATGCCTTGAAGGTATTGAAAAAGATCCCCGACGGCTCGATCTCCCTTATTTTGACCGATCCGCCCTATCACACCACAAAAAAACGGAATATCTACGGGGACACCTTTTTTCGGCAGGACGCGGACTATCTTGCCTGGATCGCGGAGTACGCGAAAGAGTGGAAGCGGATCCTCAAGCCGAACGGTTCGGTGTTCTGCTTTTGCTCGGCCGCCATGGCCGCGAAACTGGAAGCCGTCTTTTCTTCCGATTTCAACATCCTTTCCCAAATCGTGTGGACGAAGCCCAACGCGCCGGGATTCGACGGATGGAAGCAAAAGATGAAAAAAGAGGCGCTGCGGCAATGGTACGCCCACACCGAACGTATTCTTTTCATGGAGCCCGCCGTGGAGGGGAACCTGAACCGTTCCTACTTTGGCGATTATCTGCGAGCGGCCAGGAAGGAACTGTCCCTCTCCGCGCACACCCTCACCGAAATGGTCGGAGCCTATGGAAAGGTCAACCACGGGGGCGCGGTTTCCAACTGGGAAGCCGGAAGAAACGTTCCTAGCCGCGAACAGTACGACCGCATTTGCCAGGCGTTCTACCAGTGCGGCCGACAGCGACCCATGCCCGCATACGAAGATATCGTTCGCCCGTTTAATGTGAACAAGAATATGGAGTTCACAGACGTGTGGACCTTCGAGAACGTTCGGCCCTACAAAGGCAAGCACCCGGCAGAAAAACCGGTGAAATTGCTGGAGCAGGCTGTGCTGGCGACCACCTATACAGGCGACATTGTGCTGGATTGCTTCGCCGGTTCCGGTTCCACCGCCGTGGCGGCCCTGAAAAACGACCGGCGCTCTGTTTCCATTGAGATCGACCCGCAATGGTCCGGGCAGATCACCCGGCTGCTCAAAGCGCTGGAGGGCCTTGCAAAAAAGGACTACCCGGATAATTACAGCAGCCCGCTGCTGGAAAGCGTCCCGGGCGACAGAGCATAAAAAACGATGGCAGGCATTTGGCCTGCCATCGTTTTTTACATAGTCGCTTCCGGGCCGGGTTCCACCACTGTGCCGTGCGCCTCGTTTCTGAGGACGACCTGCTTCATCCAGCACAGCGTGGGCAGGATCCCGGCATCCTTCACCACAACATTGCAGTGGTGATGCCCCCATCCCAGGTTGTATGGCCTGTGATTGTAGCACCCATACCGCAACTCTTCGATGTGGAAGAGGTTGATCTCGGTCACGGTCAGATCGGGCACTTCCCTGCCTTCCGCCTGCGCCATGCGCGTATAAAATCCGCGGGCTGACAGCGGTTTTAAGCACAGGGGACACACCGTGCGGTTCTGTTCGTCGATGATGCGGGCGTTGCGAAGGGCCTCGTATTCCAGCAGGCCTTCCGCGGCAGCCGACGCGAGGATCGCTTGCCTGCGGCTTTCTGCATCTGCTCTACTCATTCCGAACGCAACGGCGGCTTCGATGGAATCATAGCAAAGCCAGTACACCGCTTCCAGTTGGATGCGGCATTTGTTTATGGTCTCCTCGTCGGCGTATTCGTACAGACGGATCCCGGCGCCCTTCATTTTTTTGGCCATGAATCCCCTGTTGATGCCATCGCTGTTTTGGGCCGCCGTCGTCGCGGGGACCCGGGCGACGTATTGCCCGCCCAGCGGATCGGTCCTGGAATCCGCGGCGCTCCAGCCCCGCTGGTCCGGATCGTACGCGCTCCACTGCGCCCGGGTCTCGTAAAAGACAAGGCAATTCCTGCCCAGCGCCAATCCCTCTTCCGCCAGCTCCCTGCCCGGGTTGGCCCGCGCAAAATATTCTTCCGGTTTGATGAGCACGATGTATCCGCACTTGAAGAAGCCATCCCTGATCCGCTCTTTGAGCGCTTCTCCCCAAAAATGATATGGGATCAGTACGGTGCTCATGCGGCTCACGCGATTCTGATAGATCTCATCGTCATCCGCTCCCCGGGTCTGGCCGGACTTGTATATCTTGCGCCCCAGCAGCGCGGGAAGGGCGGGTAAGTTTTTTTTTCGCGGCATATCCGGTCACCTCGTTTTCTGCTCTTTCATGATATCACAAAAGGAACGCTCTGAACACCGCCCGGCGCCCCCGAAAAGGAGAAAATCGTCTGTTTTTATCAGATCCCGCCCTTTACCCGCCCCGCCGGCGGGCTCCGGCAGCCGGCATTTTTCTCTCTGCCCGGCCGGGACATCCCTCCGCCCCTTCGGCTGCAGATCCCACGGTGGAAAATCTCCTCAAACAATGGACTTTTGTTGAATAATCTGGTAAAATAATTTTGTTTGTCAAAGAACGGCACACTCTGACAGGGAGGCTTCATCTTGGCGGAGATCTATAAACAATCCTTTAAGCAAGACTATTCCGATCATGTGGAGATGGCGATCTTCAACTGCGGGATGGAGCACTGCGCCCCGCTGCACAGCTGGGGGCCCGCGGTGCGGGATCACTATCTGATCCATTTGGTGGTGGGAGGTCACGGCTTCTATCGCGTGGGCGAACAGGAATATTCACTCGGCCCCGGCGACCTGTTCCTGCTTCGCCCCGGTCAGCTGGCGGGCTATATGGCCAGCGAAGACGATCCCTGGGAGTATTGCTGGGTGGGGTTCAACGGCGCCTATGCCGCAAAGCTGGTGCAGCACACCCCTTTCACCGAACAGAAGCTGATGTTCCACTCCGGCCAGCCGGAACCGCTGCGGCAAGCCCTGGAAAGCATCTTTGAAGCCCGCGGGCCCCGGCCGGAGAACGAGGCGGCCATGGTGGGAAACCTCTATCTGTTTTTGGCTGAGTTGATGCACCAGGCCGCGGAAAAGGAGATCCGCGCCCCCAGCGCCGGCAGCCAATATGTGCTGAGCGCCATCAAATACATCCAGTTCAACTATTCCCACGAGATCACCATCGATGATATCGCCCGGACGGTGGGCGTCAGCCGCAGCCATTTGTACCGGTTGTTTATGAGCAATGTGGGCCAGAGCCCCATCGACTATCTCACCGCCTACCGGATCGGCGAGGCCTGTAACCTGCTGAAAAACTCCCAGCTTTCCATCGCCGAGATCGCCGCCAGCGTGGGTTTTTCGGACAAGTTCTATTTTTCCAGGGTATTCAAAAAATCCATGGGCATGCCGCCCAGCCGGTATCTCAGCGCCGCGCCGGACCACGGCGCCTGATCGGGAGTTGTTTATGAAGCACATTGTATCTCTCATCTTCAAAGTTTTTCTGCTGGCGGTCGCCGTGATCGCCTGTATTGTTTTTTACCTTTACACCATCGGTTTTTTCGCCGTTTCCCCCTGTGTCGGGCTTGTGGCCTCGCCCGGCGGCAAAGCCTACCTGGATGTCTCCGCGCTGGAAACAAGCCTCGCGGCGCAGGGTGTGGAATTGCTGACGCCGCAACCGGAGGAGTCCGCCGTCGAGGCGGCGGGCCGTTTTCTGGACTCCGGGGCCAGCGTGCTCATTGTTCTGCAGGACTCAACTTCGGTGAGCAGTGCCCTGCTGACCGAAGCCGCAACGGCGGGCGCGACGGTCTTGTTTGTGGGCGACAGCCCCGATGACGCGACGCTGAGCTCCAGCGCAAACCTGTGGTACCTGGGCAGCCTTGCCTCTTACGGCGGCGAACTTCTTGGGCAGGTCATCGCCATGGATTACCGCGACGGGACCATTTCCGACGCGAATGGTGATCTGCTGCTGCAATACTATTTATATCAGAGCGACCCGGATGCCGATGAAAGCGATCTCGCGTCCTCCGCTTTGGCCGAGTGTGAACATTACGGCGTGTACACCGCCCGGGTGGAGTACGCCGGCGAGGAGGGCGCGGCGCTTTCGTTTGACGCCCAGTCCCTTGACGGGCAGACTCCGCCGGAGATCATCCTGTGCACCAGTGTTCCGGACGCGCAGGCGGCGCTGGAGACCGCCGCCTCCCTGGGCTGGCTCGAGGGAGAGCAGCCGGTGCGCATCTACGCCGCCGCCGACACTCCCGAAGAGGCAGATGCACTCGTGGCAGCCGGCGCGCAGGCTGTGGCCCATTTCGACCCCGTTGCCATGGGCGAAACCGCGGCGCAGATGGCGCTGAACGCGCTGGACCACCGGTTCCCCGGCCTGGACACCGGCCTGACCGCGGACGAGGCGGGGCGTTTTACCCTGCCCTACGGACTGAGCGAATAACAACGAGGAGGGCTGCTTTGTGCCCGGATTAAAAAACACGCTGGCTCCCCTTTCTATCGACAGCCTTTCCAGCGACGGCAGCGGTGTGGGGCGCCTGGACGGCAAGGCGGTGTTTGTGCCCGGCACCGCCCCCGGCGACGAGATCACCGTGCGGATCGTGAAGGACCTGGACCGGTATGCCTTTGGCATCGTGGAGGAGTTGCGCGTTCCCGGCGCCGGCCACATTCAGCCGGACTGCCCGGCATACCGCCCCTGTGGCGGCTGCTGCTTCCGTCACCTGGACTACAGCGTGGAGGCCCGGGCCAAAGAAGGGTTTGCCGCGGACGCCTTCCGCCGTTTGGGCGGATTCGCCGATCTGCCGGTGCTGCCGCTGCTCGCCGGGCCGCTCACCGACCGCTACCGCAACAAGGTGCAGTTTCCCGTGGGGTACGACCGGGACGGAAACGTGACCTTTGGGTTTTACGCCGGGCGCAGCCACCGCCTTGTCCCCTGCCGGGACTGCCTGCTGCAGCCCAAACCGCTCAACGACATCGCGGCGGCTGTCTGTGACTTTTTGCAAAAACACCACATCCCGCTTTACAGGGAAGACGCCCACCAGGGCCTGGTGCGGCATATCTTTCTGCGCCAGGGCTGGCACAGCGGTCAGGTGCTGCTTTGCCTTGTGGTCAATGGCCGCAGCCTGCCCCGGGGGGACCGGTTCTGCGCCGAGATGGTCACCCGGTTCCCTCAAATTCAGACCATCGTGCTGAACGTAAACACCCGGAAGACCAACGTCATCACCGGGGAGGAGTGCATCCCTCTCTTTGGTCCCGGTTTCATTGAGGACACCCTGTGCGGCGTTCCTGTAAAGCTTGGTCCCTTGTCATTCTATCAGGTCAACACGCCCGCCGCCGAGCTCCTCTATGGGGTGGCGCGGGAATTTGCCGCGCTGCGACCCGAGGACACCCTGCTGGATCTTTACTGCGGCATGGGCACCATCGGCCTGTCCATGGCGGTCTACTGCCGTGCGCTGGTGGGGGTGGAGATCGTGCCCGAGGCGGTGGAGAGCGCCAGGGCGAACGCCGCAGCCATGGGGGTCGAAAACGCGCGTTTTTTCTGCGCGGACGCAGGACGGGCGGCCACCCGGCTGGCCGAGGAAGGCCTCGCGCCCCAGGTGATCTGCCTGGATCCTCCCCGCAAGGGCTGCGATGAAGCCACTTTGAACGCGGTGCTCGCCATGGCGCCCCGCCGGGTGGTGATGGTAAGCTGCAACGTGGCCACCGCTGCCCGGGATTGCCGCTTTTTGGCCGACCGGGGTTATCTGCCCGTGAAGGTGCAGCCGGTGGATCTGTTTCCCCGCACAAAGCATGTGGAGTGCGTCGTGCTCCTTTGCCGGGCGGGCGACCGCGACGCGGGTTGAAGAGGCGTCCCTCATGAAACGATTGTTGGCTCTGATCTGCGGGTTCGCGTTTTTGCTGGCGGGGTGCACCGCCGGGTCCGTCCCCTCTTTCCCGCCGGCCCAAAGCGCGCCCGCCGTCTCCCCCGCCCCGGCGTCCACTGCCGCCCCGCAGCCCCGCCCCACGCCGGATGACCCGGATGAGGCGCGGATGCTGGCCATGGCAGAAGAAGCCGCCGGCGCAGAGATGCTGGATTCCGTTTGTCTGGACCTTGACGGGGACGGAACAAAGGAATTTTTAGGCGTATGTCACAATTCCGCTTCACAGTGCAACGAGGTCTGGTATTGCGGCGGAGACGGAACAGCGTGCGCCGCCGTTCACCGGGATACCATGGGTCTGGACGCCTGTTCTCTGGAGGCGCTGAAGGCAGGAAACGGGTTCCATGTGGCGGTAAACAGCCATGTGGGGCTGGGCACCACCTCCCTTTTCTCCATTCTCGCCTTACAGGCCGGTCAGATCGTCTGCCTGGTGGACAACCAGCCCGGCAATGTGTGGATGACCGAAGAGGGCGACATCACGCTCAGTGTGGAGGCCTACGACGGCGCGTACGACGCGGCGGGAGATTTTCTGCTGCTGCACACCGTCAAAGACACCTATATTTTCTACGACGGGGAAACATACAAGGAATACGGGGCCGCGGAGTTGAGCGAAGAGGAATTTTCGCGGCTCAAAAACGCCGACGAGCTGAAAGCCCGGATCGAACACAGCCTGCGCTTTGAGGAATACGACCGGCTGGAGTACCGCTATTTCCTGCGCTCCAACGGCATTTTGCAGGCCCAGTGTGACCTGTACGACACCGCCGGCAATATTCAATACGGATATTTTACCGCGCGCTGGCTGGGCGACGAGGTGGATCCCGAGCTCATTGGCAGGTGGGAACCCGGGCAGATGGCCGCCAGCCTGTCCACGCTGGATGCAGTATACTGACGCGCAAACGACGAGGCCGCAGATCGTTCGATCTGCGGCCTCGCCCTGTTTATTCTTTTGCGCCGTCGGTCAGGCGGCGCAGCAGTCCCGCGCAGCCCGCACGCACGTCTCGCCAGGTTGCCTCAAAATCCCGGGTGTACCAGGGGTCGGCCACTTCGCCGGGGCGGTCGGTATACTCCAGGAGGGCGTGGACTTTTCCCTGGGGATCACTGCCGAACAGCCGCTTCATATTGCGCAGGTTGGCGTTGTCCATCCCGATGAACAAATCCCAGGCGGCGTAATCCCCCGGTCGAAGCTGACGCGCTGTTTTGCCCACGCAGGAGATCCCGTGAGACGCCAGCAGCCGCTGCACCGGCGGATAGACCGGATTTCCCAGTTCCTCGGCGCTGGTGGCCGCGGACGCGAGGGTGAACTGCCCGGAAAGGCCGGCCTTTTCCACCATATCTCTCATCACAAACTCGGCCATTGGGCTACGGCAGATGTTGCCGTGGCACACGAATAGTATTTTTATCATATCTCTTATATCCCTTCAAAAGCCTTCAAACCTTGATATTACGGGCTTTCCGGCGCTCTTTTCAATTTTTGTGTTTTGCCTTAAATTCACGCTCTTCTTTGTAAATCTACGCAAATTCACGGGCAAATGGTGTAGTGTGGGGCGGCAGCACTCCTTGCTGTCGCCCCTTGATTGCCTATCTGCAAAGGCGGGCGGGGCTGTCAACGGCGGCGCGTATGCGCCGTTCATCTTGACCGTTGACTGGCTCGGCTGGCTTTGCTATTACCTTGCGGTAAACGTAAATGGATATGATCGCAGTAATCACTTCCGTGATCCAAAACGCATTCCAGACGCCAACCGCTCCGAGAAACCTGCTGAGTAAAAACGCAG
>NZ_CALWND010000019.1:0-20341 GCF_944382735.1 Candidatus Allofournierella merdavium
GGCTGAAACCCTTGCCGCAGCAAGGGTTTCAGGGGTTGCATCTTTTTCAGCAACCTTAGTTGGTCCGAGTGGCGAGAGTCGAACTCACGGCCTCTTGAACCCCATTCAAGCGCGCTACCAAACTGCGCTACACCCGGACATTGCCGCCGGTTATCAGCGGCAAATAATATTATAGCCAAGAGACTTCGGTTTGTCAAGATATTTTTCGTAATTTGGGGCGCAGGAATTCTTTCATCTATCCGAAACCTTTCCGCCTCCACCCATGCAAAGCCAGCAGACGGGGCCAGGGTTGCCTCGTTTGCCTATCAAGCAGCATGCAAGCGAAAGAGGCGGGCACCAAGCGAAAGAGGCGGGCACCAAGCGAAAGAGGCGGGCACCAAAAGGCACCCGCCCCTTCCGTTTACAGGTGTTTACTGCTCCAGCTCGAACTGATCCTTGCCCACGCCGCACAGGGGGCAGACAAAGTCCTCGGGCACGTCGGCCCAAACAGTGCCGGGGGCGATGCCGTTGTCGGGATCGCCGGTGGTCTCGTCGTAGATATAACCGCAAACGGTGCACACATACTTCATGGTTCGTCGCTCCTTTTTGTTTCGTTTCACAAGTCAGCCCATAAAGCGGGCCTACGCCTATATTCTATGCAAAAAAGCGGTGGCATTCTGTTGCTTGGGCAACATTTTTCCGCCTTTTGCCAAAAGTGGGTGCAGGATACGGCGCCGCGCCTCAGCGCAGCCAGTAGACGTAATCCTGCTTGCGGGGCGCGGCGGCCTTCGGTTCCTCCGCGGCATAGCCCAGGATGCAGTGGCCGATGCCCTCGTATTCGCCGTCAATGCCCAGCCTGCGCAGCAGGGCCTTGCCCTCCTCGCTCTCAAACTCCTCCTTGGCCCGGTGGATCCAGCAGCTGCCCAGGCCCTCGGCGTGGGCGGCCAGCATCAGGTTGCCCATCACCAGGCTGCCGTCGTACACATAGGTGGGGGCGGCCTTGCTGGCCAGTACCACCAGCACCACCGGCGCGCCGTAGAAAGGGTCCTTGTCGGTGCCCATGATGGCCGCGTTCATGGCCGAGAGTTCGTCCCGCACGGCCTTGTCGGTGACCGCCAGGATGATGGGGCTCTGGCGGTTCATGCCGGTGGCGGCGTACTGGCCTGCGGTGAGAATGCGTTCCAGCACGTCTTCGGGGATGGGGTCCGGCTTGTAGCTGCGCACACTGCGGCGGGTGATGATGGCGTCGAGCACCTGATTCATAACATTCTCCCCTGCTTTCCTTCTGTTTTCCTTATTATAGCGCCTTGCGCAAAAAATGGGAAGGCCAAAAGCTGTTCCCGCCGGCCTCTTTTTGAATCGTCTTTTCATTCCGCCGTTCCGGGCGCCCGGCGCCTCACTCGCTGTACACCTGCTGGCTGCCCTCAATGGCTTCGCCCAGGTAGCTGTCGATCCAGCGGCGCAGCTGCGCCTCGTCCCGGTTTTTCAGATGGGTGTAGAGCAGTTCCGTGTTGCGGCACAGGGCCTCGATGCCGTAGCGGCGGCAAAAGCGCACCCACAGCATGATGACCGGCGCCCGGAAGGAATAGTAAAACAGCGGCAGGATGCTGTTGCCACTGATGAGCGCCAGTTCGTGCTGGAACTCAAAAGCCCGCTCCGCCGCCTGCTGGGGCGTTTTGGCCCCGGCAATGCGCGCCACATGGTCCCCCAGGCGGCTCATGTCCTGGTCGGTGGCGTTGCGCAGGATGAGCCCCACCGCCAGATGCTCCAGCGCACGGCGCACCTCCAGGATGGAGCGTATCTCCTCCCGGCCCAGGGTGCCGCCGTTGTACTCCATGATGGCGATGAGGGTGCTCAGGTTGCCGTTGCGCCGGTAATTCGCCACGCAGGTGCCCTGCCGCGGGCGTATCTCCACAAACCCTTGCGCCGCCAGTTCCGCCAGGCCCCCGTTCACCACCGCCCGGCTCACCTGCATCTGACGGGCCAGTTCCCGCTCGGGAGGCAGCATCGCTCCCTCGGCCAGCTCCCCCGAGAGGATCATTCCCTGTATCTGCTTTACGAACAGATCCTTCAGGCTGGGGGCGGAGAGTTTCTCGAATTCCACGGCTCGTTCCTCCTCGTATTGGTCATACCAGATACCACACCCTTATTTTACCATGCAAAAGGCCGAAGGCCAAGGAGTTTTTTTGCACAAAGAGGCGAAAAATTCCCGGCACATTGACCTTTTCTCCCGGGAATGTTATTCTTTTAACGTGCAGCGGCGCTTATCAGGCCCTGTGCGCTTTTTCGCTGGCCCGACCACATTGGGCCAATGTTATGACCCTTGGAGCGTGAGAGAATGGAATCATTTAAAATCCTGGAGATCCGCCAGAGCGTGTTCGCCTCCAACGACCAGGAGGCGGCGCAGCTGCGGGCCGAGCTGAAGGAAAAGGGCGTGTTCCTTTTGAACCTGATGTCCAGCCCCGGCTCGGGCAAGACCACTACCCTGACCCGCACCATCGCGGCGCTGAAGGGCGAGTTCAAGATCGGCGTGATGGAGGCGGACATCGACTCGGACGTGGACGCCCGTGCCATCGCGGCGGCGGGTGCGAAGTCCATCCAGCTGCACACCGGCGGAATGTGCCACCTGGACGCGGGCATGACCCGGCAGGGGCTGGACGGCCTTGGCCTCGACGACGTGGAACTGGCCATTCTGGAGAACGTGGGCAACCTGGTCTGCCCGGCGGAATTTGACACCGGCGCGGCGAAGAACGCCATGATCCTGTCGGTGCCGGAGGGCCACGACAAGCCCCTGAAGTACCCGCTGATGTTCCAGGTGTGCGACGTGGTGCTGGTGAACAAGATCGACGTGCTGCCCTATTTCAACTTTGATCTTGCGAAATGCACCGAATATGTGCGGATGCGCAACCCGAAGGCGCAGGTCATCCCCATCTGCGCCGCCACCGGCGAGGGAATGGACGCCTGGTACGACTGGCTGCGCCGGGAGGTGCGCGCCTGGCGGGGCGAAGAAACGAAAAAGGAGAACGGCCATGAGTGAGACCCATTTCCCCCTGGACGAGAGCAAACTGTCCTTTGAGATCCCCCGGGACGAGCAGCCCCGGGAGAAGATTCTGAAGCTGGGGCGCAAGATCACCGACCGCATTCCCGCGAAGCTGAAGGGCGTCACCGGCGACGACCCGGAATACTGGGGCCTGGCGGGCCTTGTGACCGACGAGATGGCGGACGTGGCCCTCAAGATGGAGGTGCGCAAGCCCATGACGCTGCCCCAGCTGGTGAAGGCCACCGGCCGCAGCGCCGAGGAGCTGGAGCCGCTGCTCTACCAGATGAGCTATGTGGGCCTGCTGGAATACAACTGGGAGAACGAGCGGCACGAAAAGCAGTATGTGCTGCCCATGTTCGTGCCGGGCAGCGCCGAGTTCTTCAATATGCAGAAGCACCAGATCGAGGAGCATCCGGAGGTGACCGCCTTCTTCGAGCGGATGACCTTTCTGCCCCTGGAGCACATCCCCGCCATGATCCCGCCGGGCGGCGCGGGCATCGGCATGCACGTCATCCCGGTGGAGAAGGCCATCGAGACCGAGAATCAGTCGGTGGACATCGAGCACATCAGCCACTGGCTGAAAAAGTACGACGGCAAGTACGCCGCCAGCCCCTGCAGCTGCCGGATGAGCCGGGCGAAGCTGGGCGAGGGCTGCGGCGACGACCCGGAGGACTGGTGCATCGGCGTGGGCGACATGGCGGACTATCTGGTGGAGACCAAAAAAGGCCGCTATGTGGACTACGACGAGGTGCTGCGCATTTTAAAGCGGGCCGAGGACAACGGCTTTGTGCACCAGATCACCAACATCGACGGCGAGAACAAGATTTTCGCCATCTGCAACTGCAACGTGAACATCTGCAACGCTTTGCGGCTGAGCCAGATGTTCAACACCCCCAACCTGGGCCGGTCGGCCTATGTGGCCCATGTGACCACCGAGAACTGTGTGGCCTGCGGCCGCTGTGTGGAGTTCTGCCCGGCAGGCGCGGTAAAGCTGGGTCAGAAGCTGTGCACCAAAAACGGCCCGGTGGAGTATCCCCGGATAGAGGATGCGGCGGTGACCCCCTGGGGCCCGGAGAAATGGACGGTGGACTACCGGGACAAAAACCGCGTGAACTGCCACGACACCGGCACCGCCCCCTGCAAGACCGCCTGCCCCGCCCACATCGCGGTGCAGGGCTACCTGAAGATGGCGGCCCAGGGGCGCTACACCGAGGCGCTGGCCCTCATCAAGAAGGAGAACCCCTTCCCCGCCGTCTGCGGCCGGGTGTGCAACCGCCGCTGCGAAGACGCCTGCACCCGCGGCAATGTGGACGCGGCGGTGGCCATCGACGCGGTGAAGAAGTTCATCGCCCAGAAGGACCTGGACGCCGCCACCCGCTACATCCCGCCGGTGGTGGCCCCCACCAACCGGGGCGGCTTTGACGAAAAGATCGCCATCATCGGCGCGGGGCCGGCGGGCCTGTCCTGTGCCTACTACCTGGCGGAAAAGGGCTACAAGCCCACTGTGTTTGAAAAGAACGCCCGGCCCGGCGGCATGCTGGTGTACGGCATCCCCTCCTACAAGCTGGAGAAGGACGTGGTGGCGGCGGAGATCGACGTCATCCGCGCCATGGGCGTGGACATCCGCTGCGGCGTGGAGGTGGGCAGGGACGTGACCCTGGACCAGCTGCGGGCCGAAGGCTACAAGGCTTTTTACGTCGCCATCGGCTGCCAGGGCGGCCGGAAGGCGGGCGTGCCCGGCGAGGACGCCGCGGGCGTGATGACCGCCGTGGATTTCCTGCACGCGGTGGCCGAGGACGAGCACACCTCCGTGACCGGCCGCGCCGTGGTCCTCGGCGGCGGCAACGTGGCCATCGACGTGGCCCGCACCGCCCGCCGCTGCGGCGCAGAGGAGGTCTCCATGTTCTGCCTGGAAGACCGGCAGGCCATGCCCGCCACCGCCGAGGAGGTGGCCGAAGCCGAGGCCGAGCAGGTGCGGGTGAACTGCGGCTGGGGCCCCAGGGAAATTCTCACCGAGAACGGAAAGGTCACCGGCGTGGTGTTCAAGCGGTGCCTCTCGGTGACCGACGCCCAGGGCCGCTTTGCCCCGGTGTACGACGAGGCCGACACCGTGACGGTGCCCTGCGAGCGGGTCTTCCTGAGCATCGGCCAGAGCATTCTCTGGGGTGACCTGCTCCAGGGCAGCAAGGTGGAGCTGGCCCGCGGCGGGCGCGCCGCGGCGGACGCCCTCACCTATCAGACCGCCCAGCCGGATGTGTTCGTGGGCGGCGACGTGTACACCGGCCCCGGCTTTGCCATCGAGGCCATCGCCGCCGGCAAGGAGGGCGCGGTGTCCATCCACCGCTTTGTGCAGCCGGACACCAGCCTCACCATCGGCCGCAACCGGCGGGACTTCATCCAGCTGGACAAGGACGACCTGGTGCTGGCCGGTTACGACAACGCCGCCCGCCAGGAGGCCGCGCCCCCCGCGCCGGGCCTCTCCTTCCGGGACACCCACGGCACCCTCACCGAGGAACAGGTCAAGACCGAGACCGCCCGCTGCCTTGGCTGCGGCGCGTCGGTGGTGGACCCGAACAAGTGCATCGGCTGCGGCATCTGCACCACCAAGTGCGAATTTGACGCCATCCACCTCTCCCGCGACCTGCCCGCGTGCAGCACCATGGTGCGCACCGAGGACAAGTTCAAGGCCATCCTGCCCTACATGGTGAAGCGGGGCCTGCGGCTGAAATTCGGCAGGAAGGGCTGAGGGCCATGCACGAACTGGGCATCGTATTCCACATCATCAAGACGGTGGAGGCCGCCGGCCGGGAGCACGGCGTCCAGCGGGTGAAGGCCGTGACGCTGGAGCTGGGCGAGGTGTCCGGCGTGGTGGGAGACTACCTCCAGGACTGCTGGAAGTGGGCCGCCGCCCGCTCGGAAATGCTCACCGGCGCGGAACTGCGGGTCAAGGCCATCCCCGCCCGCACCCTGTGCGGAGCGTGCGGCCAGGTGTACGCCACACTGGAACACGGGCGCACCTGCCCCGCCTGCGGCAGCGGGCAGACCCACCTGGTGCAGGGCAATGAAATGCTCATCCGGGATATCGCGGTGCCGGACGAGCCGCCCCCTCTGACCGAAAATCCAAAATCCAATTTGTAATTTAATGTCGTATATAGACAAGGAGGAATCATCATGTTGTTTCAAATCTACGGGGATACCGCCGGCTGGCAGCTGCTGGGCTGGCTGCTGGTGTTCGCGGGGCTGGTTCTGGCCAACGAGGTGGCCCGCCGCACGCCCCAGGGCGGCATCTTCTGCTTTCTCATCCTGCCCGCAGGGCTGACCGTCTATTTCATCTCCATCTATGTGGGCGCGGCCATGGGGGCTGAATGGGCGCTGACCAACCCCACCTACACCCACATGAACAGCTGGTTCCACTACGCCAAGCTCTACGCCGCCACCGCCGGGTGCATCGGCTTCATGATGCTCAAGTACAAGTGGGGCGTGGGCAAGACCCACTGGTTCAAGGCCTTCCCCTTTGTGATCGTGGCCATCAACATCCTCATCGCCGTGGGCAGCGACTTTGAGTCCGGCATCCGGGGCGCCATGGCCCTGGCCGCCACCGGCGAGCGGTGGTGGCTGTCCAGCGAGAACGTCTGGCTCTACGGCGGCTGGTGGAACTGGGTAAACGGCATCGCCGGCATCCTGAACATCCTGTGCATGACCGGCTGGTGGGGCATCTACTCCTCCAAAAAGCGGGACGACATGCTCTGGCCGGACATGACCGTGCTGTACATCATCGCCTACGACCTGTGGAACTTCGAATACACCTACAATAACCTGCCCACCCACGCCTGGTACTGCGGCCTGGCCCTGCTGCTGGCCCCCACCTTTGCCAACGCGCTGTGGAACAAGGGCGGCTGGATCCAGAACCGGGCCAACACCCTGGCGCTGTGGTGCATGTTCGCCCAGGTGTTCCCCCTCTTCCAGGACGCCAGCGTCTTCAGCACCATCCCGGTGCTGTATGCCGACGGGGTGATGGATCCCACCGTGCGGCCCACCGCCGCCGACCCCACCATGCAGGGCGTGATCGCCGTTCTGGCGCTGGCCGCCAACGTCATCGTGCTGGCCATTATTATCAAGCGCGCCGTGCAGCAGAAAAAGAATCCCTACAAGAACGAGATCTTCACCGATACGTCCGATTTCCGTCAGGCCATGGCGCGCGCCGAGTGATCCCCTTCCCGGCAAGCGCAGCAAACGCCCCCCATCGCCGCTGTTTGCGGCGATGGGGGGCGTTTTTCCTGCCGGTCAGCTCCGGTCGGGATGACCCAGGCCCAGGGTCATCATGTTGTGGATCATCCGGTAGGTCTGCTGCGCCATCTCCCGGGGCGGCTCGGCGCACCCGGCCGCCAGCCAGTGCTTGATGAGGCCCACCGCGCCGGTGGTGCAAAAGGCATAGCCGTAGTCGATGCTGCTGCGCCGGTCGGGAAAATTCTCCTGCAGCTGGGGCAGCACGTTCTCCGCCATCATCCGCTCGATGCGGTGGAGGAAGGCCATGTCCCCGTGGGGGCCCACCAGGGCGGCGCAGATCTCCCGGTTTTCGTAGAGGATCGAGAAGACCTCCTCGATGAAGGCCAGACCCTCCTGCTCAAAAGCGCTCACCGGGTGAGCGTCCACCGCCGCCCGTATCTCACGGAACAACTCCTCCTCCACCGCGCCCAGCAGATCGAAGATATCGCTGTAATGCAGGTAGAAGGTGGAGCGGTTGATGTCCGCCAGATCCACCAACTCCTTCACCGTCACCTCGCTGGCGCTCTTTTGCTGCATCAGCTGCGCCAGCGCCCGCCGTATCTGCCGGCGGGTGCGCCGGATGCGCCGGTCCTTTGTCTCGTCCATGGCCTCTCCTTGTTCGCCCGCCGGGCGAATTGTAAATCTTTTTTGAATGTTCAACAGTTTTTCGTCATTATGTCTATTAAACATCATTTCGGCTAAAAATCAACGGTTGTTTGTTTTTCCCCCTTTCAGTATAATTCTCTTCGCAGAAAAAGCAATACCGCGATGAAAAATCAACTTCGTGTCGCTTTTAACGTCGCGGGGAAAGGGTGCGGAATTTCAAACCATGTTGAAGAACGAATGGAATGCTCTGCGGAGCAATTGGATCATGCTGGTGGTGATGGCGGCGGTGGTGGCCATCCCCACCATCTACACCACGCTGTTTCTCGGGTCCATGTGGGACCCCTACGGCAGCGTGGAACACCTGCCGGTGGCGGTGGTGAACGAGGACGAACCGGTGGAGTACCGGGGAGAGACGCTGGCCATCGGCAGCGAACTGGCGGACAATCTGCGGGAGGACGGCTCCCTCGACTTTCACTTTGTGGACAGTCAGGCCGCGCAGCAGGGCCTGGCCGACGGGACCTACTACATGGTCATCACCATTCCCAAAGATTTTTCGGCCAGTGCGGCCACCGTCACCGACGCCTCGCCCCGGCAGATGCAGCTGGCCTATGAGACCAATCCCGGCACCAACTACATCGCCTCCAAACTGGGGGAGAGCGCCATGGCCAAGATCGAAGCCCAGGTGCGCCAGGAGGTGACCCGGACCTACGCCGAGACCATGCTGGAGCAGCTGGCGGACATCGGCGACGGGCTGCAGGAGGGTGCCGACGGGGCGGCAAAACTGGAAGAGGGCGCGGAGGATCTGGCCCAGGGCGGCCAGACCATCCGGGACAACCTCAAACTTCTGGCGGACAGCACCCTCACCTTCCGCAGCGGCAGCACCCAGCTCACCGAAGGGCTGGCCCAGTACACCGCCGGGGTGGACGCGGCGGCCCAGGGCGCGGCCAAACTGAAGGACGGCGCCGACCAGCTGGCCCAGGGCGCGGGGCAGCTGGGCCAGGCGGCCCCCGCATTGACAGAGGGGGCGGGCAAACTGAGCCAGGGCGTGCAGGATCTGGCCAGCGGCGTGGACAGCGCCAAGTCCGGCGGCGATACGCTGGCCGCCGGGGCGGCCCAGGTGGACGACAAACTCACCGAACTGAACGGTGGCCTTGCCCAGCTTCAGACCCAGACCGCCGGCCTGCCCGACAGCGCGGCGGCGCTGGACGCCGGGGCCCAGCAGGCCCTTGCCGGCGCCACCGAACTGCAAAGCGGATTGCAGACCGCCTCGGCCGGGGCGAACACCGCCCGGGACGGCGCGGTGCAGCTGAACGACGGCCTGCAGGCGCTGGCCGGCAAGTCCGCCGCGCTGAACGACGGGGCGGCCGCGCTGGTCCAAAGCATCACGGCGCTGGCGACGCAGGGGGGCACCATCCCCCCGGAGGCCCTGAGCCAGCTGCAGCAGAGCGCTGCGGCGCTGCAGGCGGGCATCGGCGAATACACCGCCGGGGTGGATACGTCCGCCGCCGGGGCCGCCGCCCTGGTGGACCCGGCCATGGGGCTGCCCACGCTGGCCGACGGGCTCGGCCAGATGGCAGGCCGATCCGCGGAATTGACCGGCGGGCTCACCACCCTGCAGCAGGGTACCGCCACCCTCGCCCAGCAGGCGCCGCTGCTGGCCCAGGGCATCGACCAGGCCGCCCAGGGAGGCCAGAAGCTGCAGCAGGAGGGCACCAGTGTGGTGCGCCAGGGCGCGCAGGACCTGAGCGGCGGCCTGGCCCAGCTGGCCGGGGGCAGCGCGGCGCTGCAGACCGGCCTGGGCGACCTCTCCGCCAAACTGCCCGCCCTCACCGACGGGCTGACCCGGCTGCAGACCGGCGCCGGCGACCTGCAGCAGGGCGCCGGGCAGCTGGCAAGCGGCACCGGCGAATTGCAGAAGAACAGCGCCGCGCTGAACAGCGGCGCCGCGGCCCTGGCCGATGGCGCAGCCCAAATCGGGGACGGCGCGTCCAAACTCTATGAGGGCAGCGGCGAACTGACCGACGGCCTCGGTCAGCTGCGGGAGGGCTCCGCCACACTGGGCGCATCCCTTTCGGACGGAGCGCAGCAGATCGCCGAGACCAACACCGGCGATGAAGTGGCCGAGATGATCGCCGCCCCGGTGAGCGCCGACGAGACCCAACTCACCGATGTGCCCAACAACGGTCACGCCATGGCGCCCTACATGATGTCGGTGGCGCTGTGGGTGGGATGCATCGCTTTCAGCCTGATGTACCCCCTCACCGAGTACCAGGGCGAGATGAAGAGCGGCGCGGCCTGGTGGCTGAGCAAGGCGTCGGTGCTCTACCCGGTGGCGATCTTGCAGGCGGTGGTGATGGTGGGCGCGCTGCACGCGCTGGACGGCTTCTCCCCCGCCCGGATGGGGCAGGCCCTGCTCATCGCCTGCCTGGCGGCGGTCACCTTCATGTCGGTGATGTACTTCTTCACCAGCCTGCTGGGCCGCATCGGCAGCTTTTTGATGCTGGTGTTCATGGTGGTGCAGCTGGCCGGCTCGGTGGGCACCTACCCGCTGGAAATTTCCGGCTCCTTTGTGAAGTACCTGTACGATTGGGTGCCCTTCACCTACACCGTCAAGGCCTTCCGCAGCGCCATCTGCGCCGGGCAGGACGTGACCGGCTGCGCCGTGTATCTGGCGGTGTGGGCCGCGGTGTTCACCCTGCTGACGCTGGTCGTGTTCACGGCGCGGGCAAAGCGCATCCGCGCGGGCAAACCCACCCTCACCCCCTGGCTGGAGCGTCACCGGCTGGCATAAGGGATAAAAGACAGCGCCCCCGCCCGGCTTTTCGCCGGGCGGGGGCGCGCTTGTTTGTGTCTGGGGTCACGCCGGCTCCTCGGCAAAGTTGCCGGTGTAGAGCTGGTAATACTTGCCCTTTTTCTCGATGAGTTCGTCGTGGGTGCCCCGCTCGATGATGCGGCCCTGCTCCAGCACCATGATGCAGTCGGCGTTGCGCACGGTGGACAGCCGATGGGCGATCACGAAGGTGGTGCGCCCGTACATCAAGGCGTCCATACCGCTCTGCACCAGCGCCTCGGTGCGGGTGTCGATGGAGGAGGTGGCCTCGTCCAGGATCAACACCGGCGGGTCGGCCACGGCCGCCCGGGCGATGGCCAGCAGCTGCCGCTGGCCCTGGGAGAGGTTCGCGCCGTCGCCGGTGAGCATGGTCTGATAGCCGTCGGGCAGGCGGCGGATGAAGCCGTCGGCGTTGGCAAGCTTTGCCGCGGCCATGCACTCCTCGTCGGTGGCGTCCAGGTTGCCGTAGCGGATGTTGTCCATCACGGTGCCGGTGAACAGGTGGGTGTCCTGCAGCACGATGCCCAGAGAACGGCGCAGGTCAGGCTTTTTGATCTTGCCGATGTTGATGCCGTCGTAGCGGATCTTGCCGTCGGCGATGTCGTAGAAACGGTTGATCAGGTTGGTGATGGTGGTCTTACCCGCGCCGGTGGCGCCCACAAAGGCGATCTTCTGGCCGGGCTTTGCCCACAGGCTCACATCGTGGAGCACCAGCTTTTTCTCGTCGTAGCCGAAGTCCACGTCCTCGAACACCACGCTGCCCTCCAGCCTGGTGTAGGTGACGGTGCCGTCGTGGTGGGGATGTTTCCAGGCCCACACATTCGTGCGCTCAGGCACCTCCTCCAGCTGGCCGGCGGCGTTCTCTTTGGCGTTCACCAGTTCCACATAGCCCTCGTCGGTCTCGTGCTTCTGGTCCATCAGGTCGAACACACGCTGGGCGCCGGCGGCGGCGGTGACCACAAAGTTCACCTGCTGGCTCACCTGGGTGATGGGCTGGGTGAAGCTCTTGTTCAGGCCCACAAAGGTGATGACGGTGCCCAGGGTGACCCCCGCCAGGCCGTTGATGCCCAGCACCGCGCCCACGATGGCCACCAGGGCGTAACTCAGCCAGCCGATGTTGGCGTTGATGGGCATCAGCAGGTTGGCGTAACGGTTGGCCAGATTCGCGCTTTGGCGCAGCTCCTCGTTCACCTTGCGGAAGTCCGCCTTGGCGGCCTCCTCATGGCAGAACACCTTGACCACCTTCTGACCATCCAGCATCTCCTCGATGAAGCCGTCCACCGCGCCCAGGTCCCGCTGCTGGCGCACATAGTACTTGCCGGACAGCTTGGAGAAGTTGGCAGTGACTGTGAACATGACCACAGCGGTGAGGATGGAGATGACGGTGAGCGCCGGGTTGATGACGATCATGGTCACCAGCGTGGCGGCCATGGTGATGGTGGAGTTGATGATCTGGGGCGTAGCCTGGCCCAGCATCTGACGCAGGGTGTCCACATCGTTGGTGTACACCGACATGATATCGCCGTGGGCGTGTGTGTCAAAGTACTTGATGGGCAGCGCTTCCATGTTGTGAAACAAGTCGTTGCGCAGGTGGCACATGGTGCCCTGCCCCACACTCACCATGATGCGGTTGTAGGTAAAGGCCGCCACCACGCCCAGGCCCATGACGCCGATCAGCCGCAGGATCTGGGCGGCCAGACCGCTGAAATCGGTGGAGCCGCTGGCGACCATGGGGGTGATGTAATCGTCCACCAGGGTCTGGGGGAAGGTGGCCGCCACCACGCTGGCCACCGCGTTGATGATGATGCACAGCACCACCAGCGCGAAGGGCACCTTGTAGTAATGGAGCATATAGCGGATGACCCGCTTGAGCACCGCGGTGGGGTCCGCGGGACGTTGCATTCTGGGATTCATATTCTCTTGCCCTCCTTTCACGCCGGCTGGTCGAAATCGCCGCCGCCCTTGACCTGGGACTCGTAGATCTCCTGGTAGATGGCGTTGGACTTCAGCAGGTTCTCATGGGTGTCAAAGGCGTCGATGCGCCCGTTGTCCAGCACCAGGATGCGGTCGGCGTGCTCCACGCTGGACACCCGCTGGGCAATGATGATCTTGGTGGTGCCGGGGATCCGTTTGGCGAAGGCCGCCCGGATCTTGGCGTCGGTGGCGGTGTCCACCGCGCTGGTGGAGTCGTCCAGGATCAGCACCTTGGGCTTTTTCAGCAGCGCCCGGGCGATGCAAAGCCGCTGCTTCTGGCCGCCGGACACGTTGGCGCCGCCCCGCTCGATGCGGGTGTTGTAGCCGTCGGGCATCCGGTCGATGAACTCATCGGCGCAAGCTGCCTTGCAGGCGGCGATGCACTCGGCCTCGGTGGCGTTGGGGTCGCCCCAGCGCAGATTGTCCAGGATGGTGCCGGAAAACAGGGTGTTCTTCTGCAGCACCACGGCCACCTGGTTGCGCAGGGCCTCCATGTCGTAGTTGCGCACGTCCACGCCGCCCACCTTGACGCAGCCCTCGTCCACGTCGTACAGCCGGCAGATCAGGTTCACCAGGCTGCTCTTGCCGCAGCCGGTGCCGCCGATGACGCCAATGGTCTCGCCGGAATGGATGTGCAGGTCGATGTCGGACAAAGCGTTCTTGCCGCTGCCGTGCTTGTAAGAGAAGTTCACATGGTCGAAGTCGATGCTGCCGTCCCGGATGGTCTCCACCGGGTTCTCCGGCTCCTTCAGGTCGGGGGTCTCCCGCAGCACCTCGCCCACACGGTGAATGCTGGCCAGGGAGATGGAGATCATCACCACCACCATGGAGAGCATCATCAGGCTCATCAGCAGCGACATGATGTAGCTGAACAGGCTGGTCAGGTCACCGGCGGAGAGATCCCCCGCCACGATGAACTGGGCGCCCAGCCAGCTCACCATGATGATACAGAAATAGACAGCGATCATCATGGCCGGGTTGTTGAAAGCCAGCAGGCCCTCGGCCTTGACGAACATTTTGCGGATGTTCTCCGACGCGCGGGAGAATTTCTCGTTCTCGTAGTTTTCCCGCACAAACGCCTTTACCACGCGGATGGCGGAGACGTTCTCCTGTACGCTGGCGTTCAGATCGTCGTACTTGCGGAACACCCGGTCGAAGATGCGCAGGGTGACCACCATGATGGTGCCGATCACCACCACCAGGAACACCACCGCAATGAGGAAGGTGGCGGAAAGCCGCGGGCTGATGTACACACACATGGCAAAACTGAAGATGAACATCAGCGGCGCGCGCACCGCGATGCGGATGATCATCATAAAGGCGTTCTGAATGTTGGTCACGTCGGTGGTCATACGGGTGACCAGGCCAGGAACGCTGAACTTGTCGATGTTGGAGAAGGAAAAGGTCTGGATGGTATCATACAGGCCCTGGCGCAGATTGGCCCCCAGTCCGGAGGCGGCCGTCGCGGCGTAGCGCCCCGCCGCCGCGCCGAACACCAGGCTCAGGAACGCCAGCACCACCATCACGCCGCCGTAACGGTAGACCACCGACAAATTCCCCGCATCCAGCCCTTCGTCCACGATGTGCGCGGTGACGAACGGCAGCAGGATCTCCATCACCACTTCCAGCGCGGCCATCAGGATGCACTGGAAGGCGGGCTTTTTGTATTGCTTGAGCTGCTTGAAAACTTGCTTCATTTTCTCCACTCCCTTCGGATCGTTTCCGGAGCCCCCGCCGGGGCCACCAGGTTTTCCAGCATACGCTTTTGCAGCGCCTCCAGCTGGCACAGTTCCTCCTCGCTGAATCCGCGATACACCGCCTCGCAACTCTCCCGCAGCGCCTGTTCCAGTTCGCTTCGGGCCGCAAGCGCCTTCTCGGTCCCATACAGCCGCTTGCGCCGGTTATCCCGCTGGCTGGTCTCGGCGCGCACATAGCCGCCCCCCCGCAGCCGTTTGAGGATGTTGCTCAGCGCCGCCATGGAGTAGCCGAATTCCCGGTGGATATCGGTGAGAGAGATGCCCTCGTCGGCATGGCACAGAATGTATAGCAGCAGGTGTGCCTGGGCTGCGGACAGCCCCGTGCGCCCCACCATCTGATCGGTCATCTGTTCCATGCGAATACTGATCTGCCGGTTTTCCAGCACCAGGGTCCTGTGGTGCGGCCTCATCGCTCGTCGCCTCTTTCCGGAAATCGTTAAGGTGAAAACTGTTCATCGCTTTATCATTTATAACACAGCCTCTCTTGTATGTGAAATTCAAATGTGTTATTATCTATAAAGAACATTTATCGCATTAACGCATATAACAAAACTGCGCGAAAGCGGGGAGGGGTTTTTGTTGAATACGACACAGCTGGAATGTTTTCTGGCGGTGGCAAACTATCTGAACTTTTCCCGTGCGGCCCAGCAGCTGCACATCACCCAACCGGCGGTGAGCCACCAGATCAACGCCCTGGAGGCGGAACTGGAGGTCAAGCTGTTTCACCGCACCAGCAAGAGCGTGCGGCTGACCCAGGCGGGCCACCAGTTCGGCCAGTACGCCCAGGAGATGCTCAAGCTGGCGGGGCTGTCCCGGGCGCGGATGCGCCAGTGGCGGGAGGCGCTGCCCCAGCGTCTGGGGCTGGGCTGCCGCAACTTTCTGGCGCTGCGGGCGCTGCAGCAGCCGCTGGCGAAACTGCGCCTGGAGGAGCCGCAACTGCTGCCGGTGCTGCGACAGGTACCTTCCGCAGCGCTGGAGAACCTTTTGGAAGATGAGGATGTGCAGGCCATCTTCACCACGCAGCAGGAGGCGGGGCCCAAGGTGAGCCGGCGGGCCCTGGCGGACTGTCCGGTGGTGTGCGTCTGCGCGCCCGATGACCCCCTGGCGCAGTACGAACAGCTGACTCTGGAACAGCTGGGCCGGCTGGGCGGGCGGGTGGCCAGCTGTCCGCTGCCCCTCTACTCGCCCCCCTTCTCGGCGGTTCTCAGTCATGTGCTGGCGGGCCGCGGGCCGGAACGGATGCTCTTCTGTGACAGTCTGGAGATCGCCTGCACGCTGGTGGAGTCCGGCTATGCCTTCACCGTGCTGCCGGATCTGCCGGGAGCGCGGCTGCCGAATCTGCGCTACATCCGCCTGCCGGAGTTCGAGTTCCTCTCCTTCGGCGCCCTGTACCGCACCGGCGCCCTCACTCCCACCCTCAGGCGTCTGTTCTCATTGCTGGAGGAATCTCTGGCCACATCCCGCCAATGACCACGGGCCCTGCGCCCGCACAAGAAAGGAATACCGAGACATGAACGAAAAAGAGATCGCCGAGATCCGCCGGCGCTACCGCCAGGGAAAAACCAACATCGCCCATGTGGTTGGCTGCTATGTGAACGAAGAGCGGCAGATCGTGGCCCGCTTCGACCAGTCGCTGACCCTCTCCGGCCAGGAGGAAACGGACAAATTCCTGGCCCTGTTGCGCCGCACCCTGTCGGGTACGTTGGGCAAAAACCTCATCGACATCACCTTTTCCACCGCCCAGGTGGCGGGCCAGGCGGGCGACGAACACGCCCTGCTGATGGCCCTGCGGGATTCAAAGCTGCAGGACGAGGCCGCCCGGGAGGAGTTTTATGCCCGGGCCATCGAGACGCTGGATGTGGAAGGCAACTATCTCATCCTGCTCACCTGCGACGCCTACGACGTGCCCGGCTTCGCAAAGGACGGCCAGCGCTTTGAGGACGGCAGCGAAGAGGTGTACACCGGCATCCTGTGCAGCGTCTGCCCGGTGAAGATGACCAAGCCCGCCCTGAGCTATTTCGTGGTGGAGAACGCCTTCCGCAACCGGGACATCGACTGGCTGGTGGCCCCGCCGGAGATGGGGTTCCTCTTTCCCGCCTTCGACGACCGCTCCACCAACCTCTACGGCGCGCTCTACTATACCCGGGACACCACCCACAGCCACACCGCCTTCACCGACCGCATCTTCGCCGCCCCGCTGCCCATGCCGGCGGCGGCCCAGAAGGAGACCTTCGACGCCATCCTGGCCGAAAGCCTGGGAGAGGCCTGCAGCTGCCAGGTGGTGCAGTCGGTGCAGGAGCAGCTGTGCAGCATGATCGCCGAGCACAAGGAGAGCGGCGAGCCCCAGCCCCTTCTGCTGGACAGACACGCCGCCGTCCGCGTGCTGGAGGAGTGCGGCGTGGAGGAAAACCGGGTGGAGGCCTTCGGCCAGCGCTTTGAGGAGGATTTCGGCCCTGAAGCGGCGCTGCCACCCAAGAACCTGGTGGACACAAAGCACCTGGAGCTGCGCTGTCCCGACGTGACCATCCAGGTGAACCCCGAGCGGGGCGATCTGGTCGAGACCCGCATCATCGACGGGGTGCGCTACATCCTCATCCGCGCCGAGGAGGGCGTGGAGGTGAACGGCGTGGAGGTCAAGATCGGCGAGTGATATTCCCCTTCCATTCAAAAAGCAGCCCCCGGCCGGTTGGCCGGGGGCTGCTTTCTTCTTGCAGTTTTGGGTCAGGTCGCCGGGGCGGCGGTCACCTCAGAGTTAGCCGCCTGCACCTTCTTGCGCATGATAAAGTAGCAGATCAGATGCACGCAGGCGGTGAGCGCCCAGGACACCGGGTAGGAGATGTACAGGCACAGCTGGGTGTGTTCCCACTGGAAGAGGGTCATGACCCAGACGATCCGCAGCCCGCAGGCGCCCAGGATGGACACCACCATGGGCACCACCGAAGAGCCCAGGCCCCGAACGCTGCAGGCCAGGCAGTCCATGAATCCGCAGAGGAAATAGGTGGTGCAGACCACGCTCATGCGGTAGAGCCCGTAGGTGATGACCTGGGCGTCCGGAGTGTAGATCGCCAGCAGCCAGTGGCCCAGCAGGTAGGCGCTGCCCCCCAGGGTGATACCCACCGCCGCTTCCAGCATCATACAGCGCAGCACCACCTGATCCACCCGCTGAAAACTGCGCGCGCCCACGTTCTGACTGACAAAACTCATGGACGTCTGGGACACCGCGTTCATGCAGGTGTAGACAAAGCCCTCGATGTTGGATGCCGCGGTGTTGCCCGCCATCACCGAGGAGCCAAAGCTGTTCACCGAGGACTGGATCAGCACGTTGGAAAGGCTGAACACCATGCCCTGCACGCCGGCAGGCACACCGATGCGCAGGATCTCCCGGAACTGTTCGGGGTCGATGTGAAGTTCGCGCAGCACCAGCCGGAACGCGCCGGCGTTGTGCTGCAGGCACACCACGATCAGGTAGGCCGAGACGGTCTGGCTGATGATGGTGGCCAGGGCCACGCCCGCCACGCCCAGCGAAAACACGATCACAAACACCAGGTTGAGGATCACATTGATGATGCCCGCCAGGGTGAGAAAGTAGAGCGGCCGACGGGTGTCGCCCACCGCCCGCAGGATGGCGGCGCCGAAGTTGTAGACCAGCAGGCTGGGCGCGCCCACAAAGTAGATGCGCAGATAGAGGGTGGCCTGGTCGATCACGTCCTCGGGGGTGCCCATCAGGGTAAGCATCGGACGGGAGGCCGCGACGCCCACAAAGATCAGCACCACACCGCCCACCACCGCCGTGAGCATGGCCGTGTGCACGCCTTTGTGCACCGCTTCCATCTGCCCCGCGCCGCAGCAGCGGGCAATGAGCACGTTGGCGCCCACCGACAGGCCCACGAACAGGTTGACGATCAGGTTGATGAGCGCCGAGGTGGAACCCACCGCCGCCAGCGCCGTGTGGCCGGTATAGCGCCCCACCACAATGATGTCCGCCGCGTTGAACAGCAGTTGCAGCACGCCGGAACACATCAAGGGGAACGCAAACGTCACGATCTTGCCAAACAGCGGGCCGCTGGTCATATTCATCTCATATTGTCTTGCCACTGGTTTTCCTTCTTTCCGCACCGTTGCAGCCATGTGCTGCCATTCGTTTTTTGTCCGTGTATTATCATAGCACAAAAAAGTTCCGACGCAAGCCGTGATTTTACCTGCTTTTTATATTTCATTTCGGAACGCTCTGCTTTTTCCGCTGTCGGGCGTGCCGCCGCTTTACTTCACCCTATAAATCCTTTATAATGAGAATCAGCCTCTTTTGCGTGGCAAATCGACTGTCAAAACGGGAAGAAAAGGAGCATTCAGCCATGAGAACTGTCGGCACAACATCGCGCGGCGTGCGCTGCCCCGTCATCCGTGAGGGCGACGACCTGGTAAAGATCGTCACCGACGCCATCCTCGCCTGCGGCGAGGAGCAGAACATCGAATTCCAGGACCGGGACATCGTCGCGGTGACCGAGGCCGTGGTGGCCCGCAGCCAGGGCAACTATGCCTCCATCGACGCCATCGCGGCCGACTGCGCCGCCAAATTCGGCGCCGATACCATCGGCCTGACCTTCCCCATCCTCAGCCGCAACCGCATCGCCATCTGCCTGAAGGGCATCGCCCGGGCCTTCAAGAAGGCCTACATCCTGATGAGTTACCCTTCGGACGAGGTGGGCAACCACCTGTTTGACGAGGACCTTCTGGATGAAAAGGGCGTAGACCCCTGGCGGGATGTGCTGACCGAGGAGAAGTATCGGGAGCTGTTCGGCTACCAGAAGCACCCCTTCACCGGCGTGGACTATGTGGAGTATTACGGCGAATTGTTCCGCAGCCAGGGCTGCGAGGTGGAGTTCATCTTCGCCAACGACGTGCGGGCCATCCTGCCCTACACCAAGAATGTTCTGTGCTGCGACATCCACACCCGTTTCCGCTCCAAGCGCCGCCTGGAAGCGGCGGGCGCGGAGAAGGTGCTGCTGCTCAGCGACATCCTCAACGCCCCGGTGAACGGCAGCGGCTGCAACGAGCGGTTCGGCCTGCTGGGCTCCAACAAGGCCACCGAGGAGAGCGTCAAGCTCTTCCCCCGGGACTGCGAGACCTTTGTGGCCCGGCTGGCGGCCAGCCTGCGGGACGCCACCGGCAAGCAGATCGAGGCGATGGTCTATGGCGACGGCGCCTTCAAGGACCCCGTGGGCAAGATCTGGGAGCTGGCGGACCCGGTGGTGAGCCCCGCCTACACCGCCGGCCTCCACGGGCAGCCCAACGAGCTGAAGCTGAAGTACCTGGCGGACAACGACTTTGCTCACCTCTCGGGCGATGCGCTGACCGCGGCCATCAAGGAGAGCATCACCCACAAGGACGCCGACCTCAAAGGCCAGATGGCCAGCCAGGGCACCACCCCCCGCCGCCTCACCGACCTGATCGGCAGCCTGTGCGACCTGACCAGCGGCTCCGGCGACAAGGGCACCCCCATCATCCTCATCCAGGGGTATTTTGATAACTTCGCCAAGGAGACGAAATAAATACGTCATACAAAACGACGGGCGCACCGCAAAAGCGGTGCGCCCGTCGTTGATAAGGTACAATAAGTTTCGCAAAAATAAAAAAGACATGGTTTGCAGATCTCTGGTAGAATGAAGTTGCGACACCACCATTCGAAAGGAGACAGCAAACCATGTCCGAGAAAATTGTACAACTAAACGAGGCCGTAATCAAGAACGAACTCAAGGAACTTGTGCGAGGTAGCGTAGAGGAAACGCTCAACGAATTGCTATAGGCCGAAGCAGAGAAATTGACCCAGGCTGCTCGGTATGAGCGCAATGAGCAGCGACAAGGCTACCGCAGCGGCCACTACAACCGCAA
>NZ_CALWND010000020.1:0-19088 GCF_944382735.1 Candidatus Allofournierella merdavium
AGGATGTTGCCCGCGTTCATGGCGCCCTCGCTGTCGCCCGCGCCGGTGATGCTGTGGATCTCGTCGATGAACAGGATCACGTTGCCCAGCCGCTTGACCTCGTCAATGAGGCCCTTGACCCGCTGCTCGAACTGGCCGCGGAACTGGGTGCCGGCCACCAGGGCGGTGAGGTCCAGCCGGTAGAGCTTTTTGCCCTTGAGGCAGGCGGGCACCTGGTTGCGGGCGATGCGCTGGGCGATGCCCTCGGCGATGGCGGTCTTGCCCACGCCGGCCTCGCCGATCAGGCAGGGGTTGTTTTTCTGGCGGCGGGCGAGGATCTGGATGGTGCGGTAGATCTCCTGGTCGCGGCCGATGATCTCGTCCAGCTTGCCGGCGGCGGCCTGGGCGGTGAGGTTCTCGCAGTATTTATCCAGGAATTTCAGCTTGCCGCCTTTTTCCTTCTCCTTTTCCTTCTTCCGGTCGCCCCTGGCGCCAAAGCCGAAGGGGAAGGTGGCGGACCCGCCGGGGGTGAACTCCTCGTCGGAGTCGCCCCCCTTGCCGTCGTCGCCCTCCTCGCCCATGGGTGCGAAGGGGAACATGCCGGACATGCCGTTCTCCCCCGCCTCCTCCATGAAGTTGTTCATCCGCTCCTCCATGGCTTCCAGGTCCTCGTCCCGCATGCCGAACTGCTTCATCAGATCGTCCACGGGCTTGATGCCCAGCGCCCGGGCGCAGGTCAGGCAGTAGCCCTCCTGCTTGGGCTGGCCGTCCTCCATCCGCTGAATGAACACCACAGCGGTTCGTTTTTTGCATTTTACACAGAGCATGGTTTTTCCCTTCTCCCTCTCTTCCCCCCGCCGGGTCTGCGGCGGCGGGATCGGTCACGGGCGCGCGGCGCCCGGGTCAATAAAACGGATTGAACCGTCCGAATACAGAATAGGCGATGCTGCCCGCCAGGGCCTGATCGTTCAAAAACTCGAGGGACCCGCCGGTGATCACGATCACCGCCCACACGGCGCACAGCACCAGGTACAGATCCACCAGGCCGGCCATAAGGCCCATCAGGAAACCGAAGAACCGGTTCACCGAGCCCATCACCGGGATGCGGTTCACGTTGGTGAGCACCGCCACCAGCAGGCTCACCAGCAGCTTGCACAGCGCGAAGGCCACAAAGAACAGCACGATGGCGATGATGGGGGTGAGCAGCGGGGCGATGACCTCCTCCACCAGCCGCACCGCCAGGTTGGCGGTGGAGGAGTCCACCAGAAGGCCGGCGGTCTCGTTCAGGTTCTCCTTGACGCCCGCCGGCAAAAAGCCGGCGTACTTCTCGATGATCTGCTGCACGTTCACCGTGCCCTCGGCGGAGATGGTGTTCTGGATGCTGCTCACGAATCCGGTTTGAAAAAACTTTTCGAACAGCACCGGCGAGGCCTCGCGGCTGAGCACCAGCGCCCCGATAAGGCTTGCCAGGTTGCCCAGAAACTGCACCAGCCCCGCGGCGAAGCCCCGGCGGGCATAGGCGAAGGCCACCACCAACAGCAGGGCCAGCATCACAAGATCAAACACGATGGCCGCGTTCATCCGATCACTCCTTTTTCATTTGATGGCGCCGGCGCGTCAGCTTTGCTGCGTCTCGTCCGGCGCGGCGAGCAGGGCCGCCTGGCCGCCGGTGACCACCACCAGCTGTTTTGCGTCCAGCACCGCCAGAGGCCGCGTTTCGGTGGGCGACTCCCACTGAAGTTCCCCTGCCAGGCTGTAGGCCGCCACACTCTCCTGCCTTAAAACGTATGCAGCAACGCGGGTGCACACCACTGCCGTGGCGGGCGAGGGCACACTGGCCTCGGCCAGCACCTGCATCTGAGGGTCCAGCACCACCAGCCGTGCGGGGGAATCGCTGGCGTCGGGGCTGAACAGCAGCGCGCAGTTCTGTCCCGCCACCGAGGCGGAGCCCAGGCTCTCGCCGCTGTAACTGTACACCGCCGTCTGCTCGCCGGTGGCGGCGTCCAGCACCACCGCGGTGCGCTCGCACACCGCCAGCAGCCGGTCGGCGGAGAGCCAGTGCAGCTGCAAGATCTGGCCGCTGACACTGGCCGACGCGGTGACCGCATCGCTGCGGATGTCCAGAAAATAGAGGTTGGTCTGCAAACTGCCCCCCTGGGCCACCAGGCAGGCCACCGCCAGGCGCTTGTTGTCCCGGGCGAAGGCCACCCGCACCGGGGTGCCCTCGGTGTCGGTGGGGTTCCAGCCATAGCGGAACTCCATGGCGGCGTCCCACACGGTGAGTTCGGCGGCGAACCGGTCGGACTGGGTCACCACCGCCACGCTGCCGCCGTTGCTCATCTCGGCCAGCAGGATGGGCTGCTCAAAGGTGCGCTTGTACAGGGTGCTGGTGCGGCCCTCCACCCGCAGTTCGTAGCCGGAACGGCCGTAGAGGCAAAAGCGGGTGTTGCCCGCGCTGATGGCCGGCCGGGCGTAGCCGTGCTGGATGGTGCGCAGCTCGCTGCCTCCCGCCGACCAGACGCCCGCGTCCTGCTGGCCCAGCAGCACGAAACCGCCGGCCAGGGGCTCGGCCTGCAGCACTTCGGGGATGCCGGTCTTCACCGGCCAGCCCGTCCCGGGCATCAGGGCGATGCGCACCGAGTCCACCGTCTCCCGGGCGGCCAGGGCCAGCTGGCTGTACGCGCCGGTAAAATAGAGGCCCACCGCCGCCGCCGCGGCCAGCACCAGCAGCAGGCGCCGCAGCCGGCGCATCGCCCGGCGATGGCGCACCTCCTGCAGGCGGGTCACGTTGCTGTGTCCTTCGCTCACGGCGGCGCCTCCTTTCCAGAAACTCAGAGGCCCAGGGCCTCGGGGGGATAGTCCACCTGTTGCAAAAACAGCCCCTTCGCCGGCAGGGTGGGCCCGGCAAGGGAGCGGTCGCGCCCGGCCAGGATGGAGGGCACGGCCGCGGGGCCAAGGGCGCCCCGGCCGGCCTGGACCAGCGTGCCGGCCAGGATGCGCACCATGTTGTAAAGGTAGCCGTCGGCGGTGACGGTGACGGTGATCAGGTGCCCCGCCCGCTGTGCCCGGCAATCGGTGACGGTGCGCACGGTGTCGCCTTTTGCCGCCACGGCGCTGCCCGCGGCGCAGAGGCTCAAAAAATCGTGCCGTCCCACAAAGCCCTTCGCCGCCCGGTCCATAGCCAAAACGTCCAGCGGGGCGCTGATGCGGTGGTGATAGGCCGCCTCGAAGGGGCTTTCCACCGGGCTGTTCCAAATGCGGTAAACATAGGTCTTGGTGTGGGCGGAGTAGCGGGCGTGGAATTCTTCCGGCACCCGCCGGGCGGCGTTCACCCGCACCGCGTCCGGCAGGTGGCGGTTGAGGGCCAGGGGCAGCTTTTCCGTCGGGATGGACGTCTCGGCCCAGAAGTTCAGCGCGTAGTGCAAAGCGTGCACCCCCGCGTCGGTGCGCCCGCAGCCCTTCACATCGGGCCTTGTGCCCAGCACCGCCTCCAGGGCGTTCTGGATGGTCTCACAGACGGACACGCCGTTCTTCTGCACCTGAAAGCCGCAAAAGTGGGTGCCGTCGTAGCTGATGTCCAGCAGGATGTTCATATCTCACATGACCCCCGGCGCCACGAAGCGGGTGGCCCACAGGCCCGCGAAGGCCACGGCGCACACCGCCAGGGCCGCCCAGTCCAGCGCGCCGAAGCGGAGGACTTTGAGCCGGGTGCGGCCCTCGCCGCCCCGGTAGCAGCGGCACTCCATGGCCATGGCCAGCTCGTCCGCCCGGCGGAAGGCCGAGATGAACAGCGGGATGAGGATGGGCACCATCGCCTTCACCCGGTCGGAGAGGGAGCCGCTGTCCAGCATGGCGCCCCGGGCTTTCTGGGCGTTCATGATCTTGTCGGTCTCCTCGATGAGGGTGGGGATGAACCGCAGGGCGATGGTCATCATCATGGCCAGTTCGTGCACCGGCATGTGGAGTTTGGCAAAGGGGCGCAGCAGCCGCTCGATGGCGTCGGTGAGCACGATGGGGCTGGTGGTGTAGGTGAGCAGGCTGGTGCCGGCGATGAGGGCCACGATGCGCACCGCCATGAAGATGGCGTAGGCCACGCCCTCCTTGTAGATGCGGATGAGCCAGAAGGAGACCAGCGGTTCCCCCTCGCCCCCCATGAAGAAGAGGTTCAGCACCGCCGTGAACACCACGATGGGCATGATGGGCTTGAGGCTCTTGAGGATGAGTTTCAGGGGGATCCTGGCCACCAGATAGAGCGCTGCCAGCAGCAGGATGCTCAGCGCCAGGCCCACGAAGTTCTTGATGGTGAACAGCACCACGATGTAGGCCACCACCAGCAGAATTTTCAGGCGGGGGTCGCAGCGGTGCACCACCGAATCGCCGGGGAAGTGCTGGCCGATGGTGATATCCTTCAGCACGGCGCATCACCTCCCCCGCTGTGTTTTGCCGCCAGGGCGGCCTGGATGGTCTTGACCGCGTAGGGCACGGTGTACACGTCCTGGGGCAGGTCCAGCCCCATGGCCCGCAGCCGCAGGAACACCTTGGTCACCTGGGGCACCGACAGGCCCAGTTCCAGCAGTTCGTCCGCCCGGGCGAACACATGCTCCACCGTGTCGTACATGGCGATGCGGCGCTGGTCCATCACCAGCACCCGGTCGGCGTATTTGGCGATGTCCTCCATAGAGTGGCTCACCAGAATGACGGTGGTGCCGGTCTCCTTGTGGAACCGCTTGACCTGGGAGAGGATCATCTCCCGCCCCTCGGGGTCAAGGCCCGCGGCGGGCTCGTCCAGCACCAGGATCTTCGGCTCCATGGCCATCACCCCGGCGATGGCCACCCGGCGCTTCTGCCCGCCGGACAGTTCAAAGGGGCTGCGCTGGAGATATTCGTCCGCGAGGCCCACGAACCGGGCGGCGCTCTTCACCCGCCGGTCGATCTCCCCCTCGTCCAGGCCCATGTTTTTGGGGCCGAAGGCGATGTCTTTATACACCGTCTCCTCAAACAGCTGGTACTCGGGATACTGGAACACCAGCCCCACCATGAAGCGGAATTTGCGGATGTCCGCGGGTTTTTCCCAGATGTCCTGCCCGTCCACCAGCACCCGGCCCTCGGTGGGCTTCAGGATGCCGTTGAAGTGGGTGATGAGGGTGCTCTTGCCCGACCCCGTGGAGCCGATGATGCCCACGAAGTCGCCCTCCTCCACGGCGAAGTCCACCTTCTCCAGCGCCACGGTGGCGTCCGGCATGCCGAGGTTGTAGATATGGGTCAAGCCCTTTGTCTCGATGATGGCTGCCATAGGCCGCCGTTCCCTCCCTCTTGCGGGGCGCCGCCCCGCGCCGCGCCCTCGGGCGCGGTTATTTCAGCAGCTCGTAGAGAGCCGCGGCACATTCTTCCTCGTTGATGATGTCGGTGGGGATGTCCACCCCGGCGGCCGCCAGCTGGCAGCACAGTTCGGTGACCTGGGGCACATCCAGCCGCAGCCTGCGCAGCGTTTCCACCTGGCTGAACACCTGGCGGGGCGTGCCCTCCATCACCACCTTGCCCTCGCTCATCACCACCACCCGGTCGGCCTGGGCGGCCTCGTCCATATAGTGCGTGATGGACACCACGGTGATGCCAAAGTCCCGGTTGAGGTGCCGGATGGTCTCCATCACCTTCTCCCGGCCCCGGGGGTCCAGCATGGCGGTGGCCTCGTCCAGCACCAGGCAGTCGGGCCGCATGGCGATGACCCCGGCGATGGCCACCCGCTGCTTCTGCCCGCCGGACAGCTTGTGGGGCGCCTTTTCCCGGTGCTTGTAGATGCCCGCCATCTTCATGGCGTCGTCGATGCGCTCGCGGATCTCGGCGGGGGGCACGCCCAGGTTCTCCAGGGCAAAGGCCACGTCCTCCTCCACCACCGTCGCCACGATCTGATTGTCCGGGTTCTGGAACACCATGCCCACCTTTTGCCGGATGTCGTAAAGATGGGATTCGTCGGCGGTGTTCATCCCCTCCACCAGCACAGTGCCGGCCTCGGGCAGCAGGATGGCGTTGAAGTGCTTTGCCAGGGTGCTCTTGCCGCAGCCGTTGGCCCCCAGCACCGCCACGAACTCGCCCTTGTCCACCACCACGCTGGCGCCGTCCACCGCCCAGGGGGCGTCGGGCGCGTAGCGGAAGCGGATGTCCTGGGCGCTGATCATGTGTTCCATACTCATTCCTCCCCCGCCTGCACGCCGTGCGCCAGCCAGAAGGCGGTGGCCCCACAGGGCACCACGCCGCCGGTGCTGGACACCGGCAGGCCGATCTCGTCGCAAGCCGTCGCGCCGCCATGCACCGGGCACAGAAGGGTCTTTAAGATGTACTCCATCACCGCCGGCGACAGGCCGGTGGTGTAGCTGTTCACCGCCACGAAGAGGGGCGTATCGCTGAGCACCCCGGCGCACTGGGCGATCAGGTCATAGATGCAGTTTTCCAGCTTCCACACCTCGCCCCCCGGCCCCCGGCCGTAGCTGGGCGGGTCCATGATGATGGCGTCGTAAAAGCTGCCCCGCCGCTGCTCCCGGGCCACGAACTTGGCGCAGTCGTCCACGATCCAGCGGATCGGCTTGTCCGCAAGGCGGCTGGCGGCGGCGTTCTCCCGCCCCCAGGCCACGATGCCCTTGGAGGCGTCCACATGGCAGACGCTGGCCCCCGCGGCGGCGCAGGCCAGGGTGGCCCCGCCGGTGTAGCCGAAGAGGTTCAGCACCCGGATGGGCCGGCCGGCGGCGGCGATGATCTTTTTATAGAAGGCCCAGTTCACCGCCTGCTCGGGGAAGACGCCGGTGTGCTTGAAGCCGGTGGGGCTGACCACCAGCCGCAGATCGTCCCAGCCGATCTGCCATTTTTCCGGCAGGCGGCGGCGGTACTCCCAGTGGCCGCCGCCCTTCTCGCTGCGGTGGTACACCGCGTCCGCCTTCGCCCACAGAGGGCTGGTGCGCTCTGATTTCCAGATCACCTGCGGGTCCGGCCGCACCAGCAGCGCGTCGCCCCAGCGCTCCAGCCGGTTGCCGCCGGTGGCGTCGATGAGTTCATAGTCCTGCCAGTTGCGGGCAGCTCGCATACGCACCTCTCCTTTTCCGCGGCCCGGGGCCATGGATTCTATATTGTACCCTGTAATTGTGAAGTTTTCTTGTTGTTTTGCGCGGCGCGGCCTCAGAACATGGTCTGCTGGCCGTTGTCCTCGGCGGCGGAGGGGGCCCGCATGCCCAGATGCTCGTAGGCCAGCCGGGTGACGCACCGCCCCCGGGGGGTGCGGGTGAGGAAGCCCATCTGCATCAGATAGGGCTCGCACACGTCCTCCAGCGTCACCGCCTCCTCGCCCAGGGCGGCGGCCAGGGTATCCAGGCCCACCGGCCCGCCACCGTACAGTTCGATGATGGCCCGCAGCAGGCTGCGGTCCAGTTCGTCCAGGCCCAGGGCGTCGATGTCCATCCGCTTTAAGGCCAGCCGGGCGGCGTCGCCGTCCACCGTGCCGTCCCCCAGCACCACCGCGAAGTCCCGCACCCGCTTGAGCAGCCGGTTGGCCACACGGGGGGTGCCCCGGCTGCACTTTGCCAGTTCCAGCGCGCCCTCCTCGGTGCAGGGCTGGCCCAGGATGCCGGCGCTGCGCCGGATGATGCGGGCCAGCTCGTCGGGGCTGTACAGTTCCAGCTTGAGCAGCACGCCGAACCGGTCCCGCAGGGGGCCGGTGAGCTGCCCGGCCCGGGTGGTGGCGCCGATGAGGGTGAACCGGGGCAGGTTGATGCGGATGGACTGGGCGCTGGGGCCCTTGCCGATCATGATGTCCAGGGCATAGTCCTCCAAAGCGGGATAGAGCACCTCCTCCACCTGGCGGGAGAGGCGGTGGATCTCGTCGATGAAGAGCACATCCCCCTCCTGGAGGTTGGTGAGCAGAGCGGCCAGGTCGCCGGGCTTTTCAATGGCGGGGCCGCTGGTGATGCGGATCTGCACCCCCATCTCCTGCGCCACGATGCCGGCCAGGGTGGTCTTGCCCAGGCCCGGCGGGCCGTAGAGCAGGATGTGATCCATCGGCTCGCCCCGGCGCTTGGCCGCTTCCAGATAGATGCGCAGGTTCTCCTTGACCTTCTCCTGGCCCACATATTCTTCCAGCGTGCGGGGGCGGAGGGTCAGTTCCTCGGTCTCGCCCCGGTTCATCTCGGGGCTGACCAGCCGGTCGGTGCGATCAAACTCTTCCACAGTTTACCTCCTTGCCATGCCCCGCAGCGCCAGTTTTACCAGTTCCTCCACCGGCAGGGTGTCGTCCAGTTTGGTCAGGGCGGCGGCCGCCTCGCCGGAGGTGTAGCCCAGGCTGGTGAGGGCGGCGGCCGCCTGGGCCAGATTGCCGCCCGCCGCCGGCGCGCCGGCGGGGCCCAGGTCGGCCAGGGAAAGGCCCTCGGCCAGGCCCTTGCCCACCTTGTCCTTCAGTTCCAGCGTAATGCGCTGGGCCAGCTTCGGCCCCACGCCGCTGGCGGCGGTGAAAGCCTTGTGGTCCCCCGCCGAGGCCGCCAGGGCGATGCGCTGGGGGCTGAGCACGCTCAGGATGGCCAGCCCCACCTTGGGCCCCACGCCGCTCACGGCGGTGAGCATCTTAAAACAGGCCTGCTGCTCCTCGTCGGCAAAGCCGAAGAGGGACACGTCGCTCTCGGTGACGTTCATGCAGGTGTAGAGGGTGGCCTCCTGGCCCACGGCGGGCAGCGCCCCCGCCACGCTGGAGGGCACCTGCACCTGATAGCCCACCCCGGCGCAGCTGATGACCACCAGGTCCAGGCTCTTTTTCAAAATTTTTCCGGTGAGACAATAGATCACGGCAAAAGCGCCTCCTCTCAGCGCGGGGGGATGTTCTGCAGCCGGCTGCGGCTGCAGTGGCAGTGGGCGATGGCCATGGCCAGCGCGTCGGCGGTGTCGTCGGGCTTCGGGACCTTGTCCAGGTGCAGCAGCACCCGCGTCATCTCCTGCACCTGCTTTTTTACCGCCTTGCCGTAGCCGGTCACCGCCTGCTTGACCTGCATGGGGGTGTATTCGAACACCGGCACGGCGCACTGGGCCGCCGCCAGCAGGATGACTCCCCTGGCCTCGGCCACGCCGATGACGGTGGTCTGGTTGTGCTGATAGAACAGCTGCTCGATGCTCAGCGCCTGGGGGGAATGGTCCCGCATCACCCGCAAAACGCCCTCGTACACCGCGGCCAGCCGCTGCTCGAAGGGCATGTCCGCCGGGGTGGTCACCGCCCCGAAGTCCACCGGCGTGAACCGGTTCCCGATGTATTCCACGACCCCCCAGCCCACGATGGCATAGCCGGGGTCGATGCCCAATACGCGCATAGACAGTTTCCTCTTTGGCCCTTCGGCCACACTTCTCCATATTATCCGGTATAGTATACCACAAAACCGCGGCAAGGGCAAACGCGGCCCCTTTTTTCCCAAGGCGCAAAGGGCCCGGCGGCCCCTCCGCGTTTTGCGAAGAGGCCGCCGGGCTGACTTTTTGTTTCAGGCTGTGGTCTCACTCAAACACCGCCACCCAGTAGTGGCAGCCGTCGCCGTCGTACATGTGGCCGATGGCGCCCCGGGTGTAGTTGGTGCTGATCATGTTGGCGTAGTGGCCGGCGCTGCCCTGCCAGGCAGCGATGACCGAGGCCGCGTCGGCATAGCCCACGGCGATGTTCTCGCCGGAGGTCTGGACGCCGTTGTGGCTGAAGTCCACCGCGATGTCCTCGCAGCGGCTCTGGGCGATGGAGGCAAGGCTGTCGTCCCAGGTCAGGGCCGGCGCGCCCACCGCCGCCCGCAGCTGGTTCTGCAGGTCAAAGGCGGTGGTATCGGTGGTCACAAAGAACCAGCCGTGGGTGCCCCAGCCCTCGGGGGCGTCCTCGGTGGGGGCCGCGGCGGAGGAGCCGCCGGAGCCGGAGGACGCCGGAGCGGAGGAGCCGGAATTGCCCGTGGCGGCGGGCGCGGGGGTGGGGGTGGGCTTCGGCTTCTCTTTGCCGGTGAGGGTGATGCTGCCGGCGATCTCATAGGCAGTCTCGGCGGTGATGGTCACCTCGCCTGCGGCCGCCATGGTCACGGTGCCGGTCTCGTCCACGGTGGCGATGGTCTCGTCGCCGGAGGACCAGGCCAGGGTGGCGGCGTCCACCGCCGCGCCGGTCTCGTCGGCGGCGGTGAGGGCGACGGTGTCGCCCACCGTCACCTCGGTCTCATCGGCGGCAAGGGTCAGTTCCTTCGGGCCGCTCCACACCGTGATCATGGCCTTGGCCCGCTTGCCGTCCGGCGCCAGGATCAGCAGGCTGGTGTGCCCTTCCTTCACCGGGGTCACCATTCCCGTGTCGTCCACGGTGGCGATGGCCGCGTCGCCGGTCTTGTAGGTCAGCTGGTCGGCCAGCTCCGCCGGCTCCACCGTGACCGCCGCCTGCACCGGCCCGTCGGACAGATGCACCGAGAGTTCCTCCACGGCCAGGCTCTCGGTGGGGATGTTCACCACCACCGTCTGCGTGGCGCTCAACTCGCCCACCGCCGCCGTGACGGTGGTCTCGCCCGCCGCCACAGCGGTGACGGTGCCGGTCTCATCCACGGTGGCCACCGCCTCGTCGGCGCTGGTGTAACTCACGGCCGGGGCCTCGGCGGGCGTTTCCCCGTCGTAAGTAAAGGTGGCCTGCAGCGCCGCCGTGCCGCCCACCGCCAGTTCCAGCGGCGCCTGTGGCAGGGCGATGCCGGTCAGTTTTGCCCCGCCGCAGGCGGTCAGGGCCAGGGTCATCGCCGCAGCCAGCGCCGCGGCGATCCGTCTGTGTTTTTTCATGACATATCCTCCCGTTTGCCTCTGCGCGTTATTGCCAAAAAAGGCCGGGGACGACGCGCACATCATCCACGGCTTGCGCCGCCCCCGCCGCGGCGGGGGCTTTTGTTACAGTGTAATTATACCACACTGGTGGTATCTCCCGCAAGGCCGCAGCCGGAAAAGCGGGGCAACGGGGCCCAAAAAAGCGGCCCGGCCCGCACAAAGCGGGCCGGGCTTGCGTGATAATTTACTTGACGGTAACGATGTCGGCGTTGGCGAGGCACTCGTCGGTGAGCTCCTGGCCGATGCCGGGCCGCTCGGGCACCTCAAAGTAGCCGTCCTTGGCCACATAGTCGTACTTGCACAGGCGGATGTTGTCCTCGATGAGGGCAGAGGCGTGCAGTTCGTGGATGACGAAGTTGGGGATGACCGCCTCCAGCTGCAGCGCCGCGGCCGCGGAGATGGGGCCGCCACAGCAGTGCACCTGCACGCCGATGTCGTAAACGTGGGCCATATCGCAGATCTTCTTGCCCTCGGTCAGGCCGCCGGTGTTGCACAGGTCGGGCTGGATGATGCCGATGGAGTGATCCTCGAAGAACTGCCGGTAGCCCCAGCGGGTATAGACGCGCTCGCCGGTGGCCACGGGGATCTCGATCTTGCTGCTGATCTCCCGGAAGAGGTTGGGGTTCAGCGGCTGGGTGGGTTCCTCGTAATAGAAGCAGTTCAGCTTTTGCAGTTCGCGGCCCAGCTGCACCGAGGTGGTGGCGTCGGTGAGGGCGTGCAGCTCGATGATGATGTCCACGTCCGGGCCCACCTCGCGCATGGCGGCCACACGGTCCACCGCCAGCTGCAGCTGATCGCGCTGCAGGATGCCCCGGCTGCTGCGGCCCATCCACACGCCGTTGGCGTCGAAGCCCACCGGATCCACCTTGATGCAGTCGAAGCCGTCGGCCATGGCCTTGCGCATCGCCTCGGCGTACTCCTCGGGCTTGGCAAGGGAGTGGCTCACCTTGCCCCAGTCAAACTGCAGCTGGCTGGCATAGGCGCGCAGCTTGCTGTTGGTCTTGCCGCCCAGCAGCTTGTAGACGGGGGCGTTCAGGGCCTTGCCCTTGATGTCCCACAGGGCGATGTCGATGCCGGAGATACCCGCCATGATGACGCCGCCGTTGCCCATGCCCCAGAAGGTCAGCCGGTGCAGCCGGTTCCAGATGTCCTCGTTGTTCATCGGGTCCAGGCCGATGATGCACTTGGCAAAGTCCACACCCATGCCAAAGCCCGCGCTCTGGGCGTTGCCGTAGGCCACGCCGATCTCGCCGTAGCCGCTGATGCCCTCGTCGGTGTTGATGCGCACGAATACGGGATGCCAGGGCACATTGCCCACAGCCACCTCCGCCGCTACGGACGGGGTCTTGAATGCCTTGATGATGTCTACACTGGTGATTTTCACGGAACAGTACCTCCTTTTATGCGAAAACAGTCAGGTTCAAAATGCAGATCACGACCATGGCCGTAGCGCCCATCATCACCGAGGTGAGGGTGATCAGCCGGTAGCTCTGATTGAGTTTCAGGTTGCCCAGTTTGGTGACGCACCAGAAGTAGGAAGAATTGGTGTGGCAGAAGGACAGGGAGCCCGCGGCGGTGGCCAGGGTGGCAACGACCGGGTGCAGCCCCAGGGCGGGGAGCATGGGAGCCAGGATGCCGCCCACGGTGGTCAGCGCCACGGTGGCGGAGCCCTGGGCCATGTTGATGAGCGCGGCCATCAGGTAGGGCACGAAGACGGCGGGCAGACCCACCCGCAGCACCAGGTCGGTGAGGATGGTGCCGATGTCGGTGGCCTGCAGCACGGCGGCAAAGCCGCCGGCGGCGGCGGTGATGCACATGATCTCCGCGGCGCCCTCCAGGGATTTGGCCACCCAGCCGCTGGTGACGGTCTCGTTCAGCTTGGTGGGCAGCAGGAAGCAGATCATGGTGCCGATCAGCAGGGCCACCCAGGGCGTGCCGATGAAGTCCAGCACCTGCTGGAAGATGTTGCCTTCGGCGCTGCCGAAGAAGGATTTCAGGATGATGATGAGAATGGGCAGCGCCACAGGGATGAAGGACATGAAGGTGGAGGGAGCATGCTCCACGACCTTCTCAAAGTCCGCTTCCTGCTTGGCGTCCAGCTCGCTGACCGGCGCCACTTCGGGGAAAGCGCCCTTCACGAAGCGGGAGTTCGCCCAGATGGAGCAGACGACGACCACCGGAACGGAGACGATCAGGCCGTAGAACATGACCTGGCCGATCTCGGCGCCGTACAGGCCCGCCGCCGCAACAGGGCCGGGCGTGGGCGGCACGAAGGAGTGGGTGCACAGGAGGCCCGCCATCAGCGCCACCACCAGGGAAGCGTAGGGGATCTTGCCCCGGCGGGACAAGCCCTTGATGATGGGGTTCAGGATGACGAAGCCGGAATCACAGAACACGGGGATGGAAACAAAAGCGCCGGTGGCCGAGGTGGCGTAGGTGGCGCGCTTGATACCGATCAACTTCAGGATCGCGTCCGCAATTTTCTGCGCGCCGCCGGTGTACTCCAGAAAAGAACCGATTACAACACCGCAGGCGATGACAACGCCGATGCTCGTCATCGTGTTGCCAAAACCGCCCACGATCAGGGCAGGCAGTTCCGTGGTGGGGATGCCCGCACACAATCCAAAGAACACTGCCATGATCAGCAAGGTCAAAAATGCGTGAACCTTGAGTTTTGAGATCAGCACGACCAGCAGTACGATGGTCACGGCGAACCAAAACAACAGCATGATGAAACCTCCTTTTGCAACGATCAAATGATGATTAAGCGGAAGGCCGGCCTTATTTATCAGGTTACTTATTCGCCTGATTTCTAACCACATTATCCAGCAATCAGGCGAACAAGTCAACATATTTTTTGCGAATTCCATAATTTTTGACCAATGGCAATAAGACAGGCAAAAAAGTTTGTGTATTATGAACGAGACTGTTATAATGGAAAGGGCGGCATCTCCGCTTGCCGCGTGGGTTCGCGCCCTCACACCGAAAATATCGCCGCGCAAGGGGTGCGGCGCACGAAGGATGGACAAGGATGCCACAGATCAAAAAGGTGGAAAAAGTGACCGCTGGCGAACAAGTATACGAAAACCTGCGGGAAAATATCGTTGCCGGACGCTGGAAAGCGGAAGAAAAGCTGCCGCCCGAAACCGAACTGGCCTCGCTGTACGGGGTGAATCGGTTGACCGTGCGCATGGCGCTGCAGCGGCTCAACGCGCTGGGCCTGGTGGAGACCCGTGTGGGCGACGGCACCTATGTGAAGAAGTTTGATTTTTCTGATTTCATCAATGCGGTGCAGGATCTGTACAACGAGCCACAGTTGATGGAAAACATCTGCGAGTTCCGCAAGCTGATCGAGGTGGAGTGCGCCCGTCTGGCCATTCAGCGGGCCACGCCGGAAGAATTCGCGGAACTGGACCGCATCTGCACGGTGTACGACGCGCTGAAGATCAAAACCGCCCACCCCATCGACGAGGAAAAGCTGCGGGAGATGACCCGGCACGACATCGCCTTCCACGAGCAGATCTGGCTGATGAGCCACAACACGCTGTTCAGCTACTGTTTTGCCATGGCCAAGCCCACGCTGGAGGAGTACGTCTTCCTGACGCTGAAAAAACGTGTGTCCCGCTGGGCGGAAAAGGGCGTTACGGTGATGGAGGGCGACTTCCGTCACCGGGCCATTCTGGAGGCGATGCGCCGCCAGGATTTTGCCGAATGCAAGGTTCTTTACGACGAAATGATCGACTTCAACGTGGAACTGTGAGTTTGCCTGCAGGGCAGGCCACAAGAAAGCCGGCGCTTTCCGGGCGTTTTCGGAAAGCGCCGGCTTTTACCGTCCGGGCAAGGGCCGGGGCACAAAAAAGGCCGGGGATGATGTTTCATCCCCGGCCTTTGCCATGGTGGGCGGTAAGGAACTCGAATCCCTAACCCTCTGCACGTCAAGCAGATAGTCATTATAGTCTCCGAATTACCCGTATCTCAAATGAAATTCAGCTTGCATCCACTTTTTTTCAAAGTGCGCAACAAAAAAGAACGCTCCCGTCACCCGTTGAGGATGTCCGGCGGCGTTCTTGTGTTGACTTTTTCTCTAAATCCCGTATAATAGATTTAGAAAAGCTCTCACAAGTCAGTCGCTGGGCCCTAACCAACGAGTGGCGCATGGTCGTTTCCGGCGGGTAACCGTGAAACGACCTGTGGGGGTTTTCTTTTGTCTTAATTTATTATACCATGGATTGCCACATTTTGCAATAGCGGTTTTCGGTTGCGCTGCCCCGAAAAGTAATGACCATAGATCTCACTTCTTCGCAACGAGAAAGGGGTGAGATTTATGGACATCGACAAGTTGCTGGCATTGTTTGCCGCGGCAATCAGCCTGATCCAGCTTGTTCGGCTGGCCTAAATCAAAAAAAGCAGGTACGACCGACGGTCGTACCTGCTTTTTGGCCTGGTTATGCGGTTTTTGGGGTGCGACCGCCGGTCGTACCTATCACGGTTCCACCACTGGCTGGTGCTGCACGGGGAACGGCGCTTTGGTGATCACCGCCACCTGCTCTGCCCATTCCACAAGCGCGTTCACCGCGCCGCGGGTGACTTCGGTGTTTTCCTCAACAGCACAGAGCCGGTCCTTCACCTCGACCAGCTCGTGTTCAACGCGCCCCAGCCGGGCGTCCATATTGTCCAGCCGGGCGTCCATATTGTCCAGCCGGGTATCCATATTGTCCAGCCGGGCATCCATATTGTCCAGCCGGGCGTCAATTTTATCCATCCGGGCCATCATACGCCCTTCGCTGGCAGTGACAGCGGAAGTGATCAGCCCGGAAATCGCCTGTAGATCTTCGTTGGTCAGCATTGTGCATTCCTCCTGTCGGTTTATTTAGTATAGCACGCCAGGATGCAAATTACCATTGTTGGTTTTAACAAAGTTGCAGCCTTCTGTTTTGCAGGCGTTTCTGTCGTCGGTCGTACCTCGCTTTTGGCTTTGTTATGCGGTTTTTCAGGTACGACCGTCGGTCGTACCCTGTCATGGTTCCAGGCCGTGCGCCTGCTCTTGCAGCATCTGCGGAATGAGCGTCTGCCGGTAGCCCGCCATCACAAACTGCTGCACATACGGCACATCGACCTTCATCTCTGTTCGGCGGCAGCACTCTTCGATCAGTTCCGGCGTTATCATCGGCAACGGGCGGTGCGCTGCATATTCACTGAGGGCATGTTCTGTACGCTCCAGGTCGTTCAGTTCCCTGCCAAGCAGATCCGGCATTCTTTGCTGCGGTTTATAGCCATCGTAAAGCAGAGATATGTTGTTGTCGAAATTCGGCGCAAGTGATAGTATTTCCCCGGTGTCGATGTCCCGCAGCACACCGTAGTTCTCCGTGTGGCGGTCGGCATTGAGGCAAAATGCGTCCATCATCAGCAGTTGCAGATAATCGTCAGCCATTACAGGAGATATTTCCTTGAAGATACGGTAATTCAGTCCGTAATCTTCCTCTTCTCCAACAAGAGAGAAAGCCGGCTCGAAATTCGCCTTGCCGGCAGTGAAGTCAAGTGTGCGAATGAAAGGCCCCGCTTTTTCGTAGCGGGCAGTGGGAAAACCAAGCGCCTTGCACAGCTCATAAACAAACAGCTCTGAAAACATCTCGTTCTCATTGCATTGCTTATACATCCACCAGCAGCCGTCTTCCAAGCGCCAGCATTTTTCAAAGCTGCCAATGTTGGTCAGTTCCGGGGTGCGGCTGGGCGGGCGACTAAATGCAGACAAATCGCCTTGCAGCGCAAGAGTATCAAAATAATTTTCCCGAAACCGCACTTTATCCCAAGTTAAATCGCTGCCTCCCGGGCGCACCCAGTAGGTATCAGTGATCGTGGCCGCCTGCATGGCCAGCGCCGTTGAGGCATCGTCTTTTTCCGAGAGCCGCAACACTTTTTTCAGCAGCCGCGAGTGTGTTCTGTGATGATCTATTGCTCTGTGGGCCAGCCATTCCTCCAGGTTCCCCGTCCGGCGCAGATACAGTGGCATCAGCTCCTCCCGGATTGGATACAACAGCCGGCCCTCTATCCTCGCAATCTCTACATCACGGCTCATAAGTGTTGCCCGCATGATTTGATCCATGGATGCTCACCTCCTTCCCTGCTGAAGTACGACCGACGGTCGCACCTCGCTTTTGGCTTTGTTATGCGGTTTTCTGGGTACGACCGTCGGTCGTACCTCATCTTTTTTGTTATGGTTCGACGGGCCTTACAAAAAGCCGAGACATCAGATGATCCAGATTTTGCTCAACCCTTCCCGTGATTGCTTTGATTCGTTCCGGCTCCAAATACACCGACTGCGACAAGATTTTCTCCACAAGTGTTGGCAGGCCCTGCAATTTGTGCCATGGCAGGCATGCAATGTCCGCAGCATCCAAGAGAGCAAGCTGCTGCGCATGGTGCTGCGCAAAAGGTCGGCATTGGTCGTATTGATCCTTTGCAATAAAGTTTGTCCGATCCAGCTTCCACAAACTTGTCCCACTATCGAAAACCGGGGCCATTCCGATCCACTGTAAAGTGTCCGGGTCACGCAGTGCACCGAAATTTTTCAAGTGTCGGTCTGTATTCGCCAGCAGGAAGTCTACCGCCAGCATCTGGCTGGTATCTTTTTTCGCATTGGGTATCCCCAGCTTTTCGCAACAAAGGAGAAAATGCCGCCACAGGGGCACCCCCTCGTCACTTTCAAAACATTCCACCAGCGCCGCAGCGGGCACGAACTCCGTGGAGGGGGTCACAAAACATGGGCAAACACTATAAGGCTGTTCATCTTCCCATGCCAACACATAAGGAGTGTGCGGGATCCCCAGCATCTCGTATACCGCACTGGCCACACACTCGTTCAGCGGCTCTTGAAAATACGGTGCTGTGCCGCCTTTGACCAGGACACGCTGCCCATCAGCGATCTGCCAACGCTTCTTCAAAAATCCGTCTGATGTGCAGCAGGGAGATTTCAGATCCAGAGACAGAGCCGTGCTCTGTTCTCCAAACAACGCCCGGCCAACGTCCTCAGAAAAATCATTCTGGAAAAAATTCACCTGGCTCCAGCGTTGCGGGCGCTCGCATGGAGTAATCCAGTAGTGGTCTGTGAGGCTGAGGCCGTTGCATTTGAGCAGTAGCAATTCCGCATATGGCACATCCATCGCAGCCAATGCTGCGCTCAGTCCTTGACGGCCCGCAGGGATGCCCCTGCCTTTCCACCAAGAACGCAGCCCAAGTACATCCGGCCGGCACCCGATCGGATAATGCTCAGGAGCCAAAATCTCCTCGACATCCAGTATATCGGCTGTTTTTTCGGCAACTTCCAGCACGGCCACCCGCCGGTCTTTGTGCATCAAAAAGAACTTTGCCATAGGCGTCCTCCTGCCCGGCCAATGATTCTGGTTTTAGTATATCACAGTTTTACGCCTGTACAAAAGGAAAAAGGGCCGTCGCCCGGGCGCAGCTATCCTATACACCCCATTTTACCCAGGTTTTTTACTCTTTTTTGTTATGTACCCAGGTGGGTAAAGGTATACTTTTCAAAAAATGAACCACTGCCCTCTTGACATAATACAAAACAGATGTTACGCTGAAAGTGTTAGACGGGTAATCTAACTGCTGAACTTGGGTGTCTGGTTTTTGCTCAACCAGGCGCCCATTTTTTGTGCCCTGGATCAAATACAAATTGTGTTTGCCCGCCCATTTGGCCATTTTTCGCAGCAAACCAGAGGCTTGCAGACAGCGGAGCGCCCGCAGCAGGGTGTTTTTGCACAGCCCAAGCAGATTTGACAGACATCCCAGCGACGGGAACGCTTTGTGATTCTTTCCGCGAAAGCGCAGCATAGCCGCATAGACGCTGAAGCTGCTCGCCGGCAGCCGTAAAACATCATCCGACAAACTCATTGCAAACCATTTCCCTGCCGGCAGCGCGATAAAGTATCGGTTGGCTGCAAGTGTGCCGTCCTCTTTATGCCGGTGTACACGGCGTACCAATCCCATGTTTTCCAAGCTGCGAATTGCCGAGCACACTGTGCCAATAGATATATTGCATTTCTGCGCAATCACGCAGGTGCGCATCGTGGTAGTGTGCTCCTGATCAGCGGCGCTGAGCAGAGCACACAGCACCTTAAAGGCATTGGGCTGCATCTGCATTTCCAGCAGCGCATTTGGCAGTTTCAGAAACATATTCATCCTCCTCGTATAATAAGTTTCAAAGTTAATAAATTCAGGTATCAGCAGGCTTTGAGGTGCCCGTGATACAATAGCTG
>NZ_CALWND010000021.1:0-15343 GCF_944382735.1 Candidatus Allofournierella merdavium
GGCCGACCGCAACTCTATTCTATCAGAAGGTCTTTTTCACTATATAATTTCTTTACACTCCCCGGCACAGCCGGGGGGTGTCTTTGCGCTAAAGCTAACAACACAACGGAAGAAGGCCGCCGGTGCTCCGGCGGCCTTCTTCCGTGACAAAGAAAGAGGCGCATCCGCGCGGCCGAATATGCCGCGCGGATGCGCCCGCTGTGTTTTTCAGGGAGGTTCACTGCCACGCAGGGCCTCAGCTGAAGATGTTGATGAGGATGCCGGCCGCCACTGCGCTGCCGATCACGCCGGCCACGTTGGGGCCCATGGCATGCATGAGCAGGAAGTTGGTGGGGTTCTCCGCCTGACCGACCTTCTGGGACACACGGGCCGCCATGGGCACGGCGGACACGCCCGCGGAGCCGATCAGGGGGTTCACCTGGCCGTGGGTGGCCCAGCACATCAGCTTGCCGAACAGCACGCCGCCGACGGTGCCGAAGGAGAAGGCCAGCAGGCCCAGGACGATGATGAGCACGGTACGGGCGTTCAGGAAGGTGTTGGCACTGGTGGTGCAACCGACCGACAGGCCCAGGAAGATGGTAATGATATTCATCAGCTCATTGCCGGCGGTGCGGTTGATACGCTCCACCACACCGGATTCCTTCATCAGGTTGCCCAGCATGAGCATACCGATCAGAACGGCGGAATCGGGCAGGATAAGGCTGATGATGATGGTGCACATGATCGGGAAGATGATCTTCTCGGTCTTGGAGACGGTGCGCAGCTGCTTCATCACGATGCTGCGCTCCTTTTTGGTGGTGAGCGCCCGCATGATGGGCGGCTGGATCACCGGCACCAGCGCCATGTAACTGTAGGCCGCCACCGCGATGGAGCCCAACAGGCCCGCCGCCAGGATGCTGGTCACATAGATGGCTGTGGGTCCGTCCGCACCGCCGATGATAGCGATGGCCGCTGCCTCGGGGCCGCTGAACGGCTCGATGGGAGCAAAGCCCAGCATCTCCGCCAGGAAATTGTAAGGGATATGTACGAACTTTGCCATGAAATAGGTGGCAAAGATGCCCAGCTGCGCCGCCGCGCCCAACAGCAGGCTCTTGGGATTGGAGATCAGCGGGCCGAAGTCGGTCATGGTGCCGATGCCCAGGAAGATCAGCGGCGGGTAAACGCCCAACTTGACGCCCAGATACAGCATGTCCGCCAGGCCGCCGTTGTGCAGGATCTCATTGAACATGGGATACAGGCTCGGATCTTCTCCGGCCGGCGCGATGAAATACTGCATATGGATGATGCCGCTGCCGGGCAGGTTCGCCATCAGCATGCCAAACGCGATGGGCAGCAACAGCAGCGGTTCGAACTCCTTCACAATGGCCAGATACAACAGTAGGCAGGCCACCACGATCATGAGCAGGTAGCGCCAGTCCTCGGCGATCCCCATAAAACCGGAATTCTGCCAGATGCTGACGATGGTATCAAAAAAAGCACTCATGGTTCAGCCCCCCTTAAAACGGCTCGGTGCCGCTCTTTACGCCGGCGGCGCCCCAACTGCCGCGGCCGTCCGCCCGCTTGACGGCGCGGAGCGTATACTTGCCGCCGCTGGCCGACGCCACCGCCGCCGCGATGACCGCCACGATCTCCTCACTGATGCCGTCCTCCACAAGCGGCGGGGCCTCCATGGGTTCCTGCAACTGCGGGGGCTGCGGCTGGCTTTTCACCGCGGCCTCCTCGGTCGCTTTTTGCTTCTTTTTGCTCAGTGATTCAAACAGTTTGCCCTGCAAATTGATGATAAAAGTCAACAGGATCAACACCAGGAACACCAGAGACATACCGGTGCCCGCAACCACCACAACCGAAGGTTCCGGCGTTTGTGCAGCTCCTGCCGCAAGCAAAACTGCATTCATGAGATGGCCCCCTTTTAAAAAAAGCTCAATTTCCGTCTTTTACATTATAGCGAAAAAAAGCGTGTGTTTCAAGCTTGCAAAAAACATTTCGTTAAAATAATAGCATTTGTGCAAATTTAAAAGGCAAAAGGGAAACCCGGCGCACAGCGAAACTGCAGGCCGGGCATGCTGTTTTATCGGTGGCCCAGGCGGGGCGTGGCGTCCACAAAGCCGCTCTCCAGCTGGTCGCCGATCTCCAGGCAGCGGGCGGTTCCCAGCGCGACGCAGTTGATGGGATCATCCGCCACGCGCACCTTCACCTTGAGCTGCTGGCTCAGGTACTCGTCCAGGCCCTTCAGCTTGGAGCCGCCGCCGGTGAGCACCACGCCGGCGGAATAGATGTCGCCCGCCAGTTCCGGCGGCGTGCGCTCCAGCACCTGATGGGAGGCGACCGCGATCTGCTCGGCCAGAGGCATGATGGCTTCGTACAAATCGCCGGTGGCGATGGTGAGCCGCTGAGGCAGCCCGGTGAGCAGGCTGCGGCCCTTCACCTCCATTTCGGCGGAAAACTCGCAGGGCCGGCAGCAGGCCACCTGCTTTTTCAGTTCCTCCGCCGTACGCAGGCCGATGGCCACATTGAACTTCATGCGCACATATTTCTGGATCTCGTCGTCAAAGGTGTTCCCTGCAATCTTCACGCTGGTGGATTTCACCTTGCCGCCCAGGCTGATCACCGCGATGTCGGTGGTGCCGCCGCCGATGTCCACCACCATGTGCCCTTCCGGCTTCAGGATGTCGATGCCGCAGCCCAGCGCGGCGGCGATGGGCTCGTCGATCAGAAAGACCTGCCGCGCGCCGGCGGCCACCACCGCCTCCACCACGGCGTCGCTCTCGATGCCGGTGATCGCCGCGGGCACGCACACCGCCACCCGGGGCTTGATGAGTTTGGAGTCGTAGACCTTGTTCACAAAGCGGCAGATCAGTTCCTTGGTGAGGGTGTGGTTGGAGATGACGCCGTCCTTCAGCGGGCGGGTGGCCAAAATATAATTGGGGGTACGCCCCACCATGGCCAGGGCGTCGTCGCCCACCGCGAGGACCTGATCCTTGCGGGTGTCCACCGCGACGACACTGGGCTGGTTCAGGATCACGCCCTTGCCCTCCATCGCGATGATGATAGTGGTGGTGCCAAGGTCGATTCCGATGTCATACTGGGCCATAGTTCACACTTCACTTTCTTTGTTGTGTGTTTGCGCGGGCGCGTGCCGTGCTGCCCGCCCGCTTGCAGGATAAACCGCTCATCGCTGCGTCTGTGCCGCGGTCACGGCAAACACTTCCAGCGCGCCTGCCTTCACCAGGGCCGAGGCGCAGCAGCTGACGGTGGCACCGGTGGTGATCACGTCATCCACCAGAAGAACGCGCCTGCCCTCGATACGGCCGGCGTCCTTCACCCGGAACGCTCCCGCCAGATTGTGCAGGCGTTCCGTCGCGGTCAGGCCTTTCTGGGAATGGGTAACGCGGGTCTTGCAAAGCGCCCTGGTTTCCAGCGGCACGCCCAATGCCCGGGCGAGGGGCCGGGCCAGCAGTTCGGGCGGATTGTATCCCCTGCCCCGCCCGGAGGCGGGCACCGGCACCGCCAGGTCGAAGCGTGCCAGCGGCGGCACGCCGCTGAATGTTATTATACCATGCCGCCAGACGCAATTACAACCGAAAATGACGCGCGCCATCTCCGCGCCCAACTCCTGCCCGTAACAGGCGCGGCCGCCGTTCTTGAAGCGGAGGATGGCCCGGCGCACGCATCCGTCGTAGCGCCACACCGCGGCGGCGCCGGTCAGATTCTTCAACAGGTGTTCGGTGGTGGGAAGGCGCGGCACCGCGAGCCGCAGGCGGGCCAGTTCCCCGGCGCAGTCGGGGCAGGCGGGCAGCCAGCCCAGCACCCGGTCGCAAAAGGGGCAGCGGCGGGGATACACCAGCGCCGCCGCTGTTCGCAGGGCATCCGAGGGTCTCACAGCGACGCCCCCTCCTCCAGCAGCGCGCACAGGCAGCTGTATCGCATGTTTTGGCGCACATTCTCCACCATGGCGCCCAGGACCGGCATCTCGCCGGCAAGGATGCAGAGTTTTTTTGCCCGGGTGACGCCGGTGTACAGCAGGTTGCGGTAGCACAGCTGCCGGGGCACGCTGCTCACCGGCATCACCACCGCCGTAAATTCGGTGCCCTGGCTTTTGTGGACGGTGATCGCATAGGCAATCTCCAACTCCTGAAGGGTGTCCGGGCCGTAGGTGAGTTTCCGGTCCTCCATCTGCACCAGGAGGGTGCGCTGGTGGGCGTCCACCTGCAGGATCACACCCATGTCGCCGTTGAAGGCCCCCACGCCCGACTCGCCGCCGTCCCGCTCATACGGGATCAGGTAGTCGTTGCGCACCTGCATCACCTTGTCCCCCTGGCGGAACAGCCGGCCGCCCAGTTCCAGTTCGGCTTTGCCGGCGGCGGGCGGATTGAGCAACTGCTGCAGCCGCGGGTTCAGCGCGGCGGTGCCCACCGGCCCCTTTTTGGTGGGGCAGAGCACCTGGATGTCCCGCACCGGGTCGTAGCCATAGCTCGCGGGCAGGCGGCGGCTCACCAGGTCGCACACCAGCTGCTGGCACTCCATGCCGGCGGCGGGCAGGAAGAAAAAGTCGCTGTCCCGCCCGCCCTTTTGGGGCAGCCGGCCCTGGACGATGCGGTGGGCGTTCTCCACGATCAGACTCTTGGCGGACTGGCGGAAAATATGCTCCAGCCGCACCGTGGGCACCACGCCGCTCTGGATGACCTCGCCCAGGATGTTCCCCGGCCCCACGCTGGGCAGCTGATCCGCGTCGCCCACCATGATGATGCGGCAGCCGTGGCGCAGCGCCGCCAGCAGGCTCTGGAACAGCTTCACATCCACCATGCTCATCTCGTCCAGTACCACCACGTCACACTTGAGCAGGTTCTTCTCGTTGTGGATAAAGCGCAAAAGGCGGCTCTGGGGGTCATAGTCCACCTCCAGCAGGCGGTGGATGGTCTGGGCCTTCTGCCCCGTCAGTTCCGCCAGCCGCTTGGCCGCCCGCCCGGTGGGGGCGCAGAGGGCCACCCGCTGCCCGTCGTGCTGCAGCAGCGACAGGATCGCGTTCACGGTGGTGGTCTTGCCGGTGCCCGGCCCGCCGGTGAGCACCATCACACTGCTGCTCATGGCCGTGCGGATGGCCTGCCGCTGTTCCTGGGCGTAGGCAAAGCCCTGGGCGCGCTCCAGCACGGCGATGCTGCGATCCACATCCGGCGGCAGCGGCACCGGGTGCCGGCTGAGTTCCCACAGGCGGGCGGCGATATCCGTCTCGGCGCTGAGCAGGTCCGGCAGGCAGATGAACTCGCCGTCCGGCCGGGCGTAGCTTTTTACCTCGCCCTCCGCCAGCTGACGGTCCAACTCCTCTTCCGCCTTCTGCGGCTCAACGCCCAGGAATCGGGCGGTGGCCTCCACGAGCCTTGGCCGCGGCAGGCAGGTGTGCCCGTTGCCGGCATTGTGCCGCAGCGCATAGAGAAGGCCTGCCCACACCCGCAGCGAGCCCGCCGGGTCCATCTGCAGTTCGGCGGCGATGGCGTCCACCTGGCGGAAGGTCATGTGCAGCGGCTCGCCGCAGAGGATGTAGGGGTTGCGGCCGATCTCCTCCACCGCGGAGGGCCCCAGGTGGCGATACACCTCCACCGCCCGCACCGGCGAGATGCCGAAGCGGCCCAGGTAGGCCACCGCCTCCCGCACGCCGAACATCCGCCTGAACTCGTTGGAGATGGCCGCCGCCTTTTCCGGCGTGATGCCCCGCAGTTCGGTGAGGCGCAGCGGGTCGTTGGCGATCACTTCCAGGCAGTCGGCGCCAAAGCGCTCCACGATCTTTTTGGCGGTGGCGGGGCCGATGTAGGGCAGCGCCCCGCTGGACAGGTAGGCCAGCGTCGCCGCCAGATCCTGCGGCATGGATGCCTCGCAGCTCTCGGCGCGGAACTGGGGGCCGTGGGTTGGGTGGGTCTCGAATTTGCCGTACAGGGTAACGCTCTCCCCTGCGTTCACCTCGCCCACGGTACCGGTGACCACATGGAGCTCACCCCCGGCATTGACCTCGAAGACCGCGTAGCCGGTGTCGCGGTTTTCAAAGATCACATGTTCCACCACGCCCTCCATGCGCAGAAGGTCGTCGGAATGGCCAGGTTCCATCGCGCAAGCCCCCCTTCCCCGTCGGACAATTTTACAGCTATTATACCGCCGGCGCTCTTTTTTGTAAACCGAAGGCGGCGGGGGAACTACGCCTGCGGCAGGGCCTGGGCATACTCCTCGCCGAACATCAGATCGTATTGCAGCAGCCAGTGGTTCTGGAACCACCGCTCCTGCTCCTCGGTGAGGTCGGCGTCGGTGGCGGTGCCGTCGGGCAGGATGGTCACACCCAGGGTGCGGCTGCGGTAGACCGACAGCTGATTGGCCAGGTACCGGAACAGGGGCGGCTCCTCCAGGCCGTACAGTTCCATCAGCACCGGGCTTATTTCATACGCGGCCACCGTGCCCAGATCCACCTTGCCCTGCCAGTAGTTGCTCCAGATCAGCAGCGGCATCTGGTGCAGTTCGGGGCTCTCGCTGTCCGCGCCGGAGGCATACCCCGTGGCGGTGTAGACCTCGTATCCGCTGCCGATGGGGTTGTAATGGTCGCCCCAGAATACCAGGATGGTGGGCTCGTCCACCTGGCTGAAGTAGTCGGTGAGGGTGCCCAGCATGGCGTCCGCCTCCCGCACGCCGGTGGCGAAATCCTGCAGCGCGCCCAGGGTGTTCTCACTGATGCCCTCCGGCGCCTCCAGGATGCCCACCAGTTCCTCCTCGGGGTAGTTGTTCTTGTTGTAGCTGGTGTGGTTCTGCATGGTGACAGCGTGGATGAACAGGGGCTTGTCCTTGTCCCGCTGCTCGTATTCCTGGATGATGCGGCGGGCCATCTCGGCGTCGGTCACAAGGCCGCCCGACCACTCGGTGTCCCGCTTTCTTTCGGGGTCCACGAAGTCCTCCAGCGAGATAAACTCGTCGAAACCCAGGTTCGGGTAGGCGGTGTTGCGGCTCCAGAATTTTGCGTAGTAGCAATGGATGGCCTGGGTGGCATACCCCTGCTCCTTCAGATACGAGGCAATGGAGAACATGGGATGGGTCACATGCTGCTGGAAGGGCTTGCAGCCGCTGGGCAGAAACTCCACCGAAAAACCGGTGAGCGCCTCGAACTCCACATCACAGGTGCCGCCGCCGAAGCTGGGACTGTAAGCCTTGCCGTAGGCGGAAGTCTCCATCAGGCGGTGGAGGTTCGGCGTCACCGACTGGTCAAAGACCACCCCGTACTGCACCAGTTCCTGCACGTCCCAGAAGGATTCATCCATAATAAAGATGATGTTGGGCTGGGTGACCGTCCCGTCTCCCGCCAGCGCGTAGCTGTTTGCAAACTGCGGGGCCAGGTTCTGGCTGTATGCCTGCCGAACCAGTTCTTCCACGGCTTCCTCGCTGTAGTCTTCCGGCTCATCCACGTCCAGATTCTGCACATTGGTCAAAAAGCCGGCGATCACACCGTAGTTGCGGTAGTAGCGGTTTTGCATCCACATGTCCGGCACGATGCCCACCCGGCGGGAACCGGTCGGGCTGAAAAACACAAGCACCAGCAATGCCAGCATCCCCGCGCCCGGCGCGGCCCAGCTCAGCACAAACTGCCACAGCGCCCACCGCCGGGGCCGGGGCACCAGGCAGGCAAAGGCGGCCAGCGCCAGGAAAACAAGGCCGCTGACCCACATGGAGGTCTGAAGTTCCAACCCCGCCTTGCCCACCACGTCGGCGGCCTCCGCCCCCTGGGACAGGTCCCAGGGGAAGAAGGGTTCGCCCCGCAGTTTCAGCTTGAAGTATGTAACCGTGGCCGGAACGCACCCGCCCGCACCGCACACCAGCACCGCCAGGGCGGGCAGCCGGGTCAGATTGGCCAGGAACAGGTAGGTGCACAAAATGAGCAGCCAGGTGCAGGCGAAGCTGCCGAAATGCGGTGAGAAATTGTCCGTCCAGAAGGACGCGCTCAGGCTGCCCCGGTGGATCCACTCGGTGCACAGCAGCGTGACGGTGGCCGTGACCGGGGCCAGCAGCCACCAAAAAAAGGAAAGTTTCGCCCGCCAGGGCGCGGTCTGTTTTAACGTCTGCAAGGATCTTTGCCTCCCGGAAAAATTTTGCCGCCGAACTCACTCCAGCAGCCGGGCCAGAAATCCGGCCCGGGCTTTGGGCGCGGCGGGCAGCTGGGTGCGCACGAGGATCACGTCGGCCCCGATGGTGTCGATCTCCCGCCAGGGGATGAACACGTCCTCCTGCCGGCCCAGCAGGCCGAACAACCGCGGCCTTCCCAGCAAGACCAGCCCCTCGAGGGCGGCCGTCTGCGGATCAAAGCGCAGATCGTCCGCCCGCCCGAGGTTCGCGCCCAGCGGCACCTGGATCACATCCTTTTTGCACAGTTCGCTCAGGGTCATGTTTTCCCCCTTTCGGTCTGCCGCAATCAGGAAAGCCCGTACTACAAAACGACACAGATCCCCGATGTATTGCAGCAGTCCAACGTTTTCCTGTTGAAAAGATATGTGTCCAATTTTGTATTTTAGCACAAAATAGTGTATAATGAATAAAACTTTCCAATAAAAAACCTTTCCTCGGGAGGATGCGATCCATGTACAAAAATATCGTGTTCGATCTGGGCGGCGTCGTGGTGGACTTCGACCCCCACGGCTTTCTGCTGGACCGTTTCTACGACGAAACTGTGGAGAACAAGGTGTACGACATCACCTTTGGCAGCGTGGAATGGCGGCAGCTGGACGCGGGCGAACTGGACCGCGAGGCCGGCAACGCCGCCATGCTGCAAAAGGCCGCCGATGCCGGCTGCACCTTTGAGGTGCAGAGCGTGCTGGACGACTGGAGCCGTATGCTCAGGACCCGCCGCAAGACGGTGGATGTGATGAAGCGGCTGAAAAAGATGGGCTTTTCTCTGTACTACCTTTCCAACATCCCGTGGGATATCTACCGGGAGATGCAGCAGCGGGACTTCTGGCCGCTCTTCGACGGAGGCGTGGCCTCCTGCGAGGCGGGCACCAACAAGCCTGATCCCCGCATTTTCCAGCTGCTGATCGAGCGGTTCAGCTTGAACTGCAGCGAGACCATTTTCGTGGATGACAACAAGCTGAACACCACCGCCGCCTATGACCTTGGCATCACCGGCATCCACTACAAGGGCGGCGCCTCCTTCTTGCGGGCGCTGAACGCCTGCGGCATCCCCATCAAAGAGCACCTGCTGTGGTGACGTCCCCGTTCCGCCCAACAGCCCCCTGCCCCGCCGGCCGGGAGAAAATGAAAGTCAGGACCCCCGGCTAAGCCGGGGGCTTGAGTAGGCCCTGGAAGGGCCTCATACCGGCAAGCCTCTCAAGAGGCATTGAATTATCCACCTCTTGCATCACTTGCACGGCAGCCCGTAAACGGGCATTGCTTTTCCACAAATTAACTTTTGGGCAACCATAAAGTTGCTGTTCTTTTCTCGCTTCGCTCGGTACTTGAAGCTAAAGCTTTTTGACACTCCCCGGCAGAGCCGGGGGTTGCCTTTACGCTTAAGCAGACAAAGCAAGCCCCGCAGGTCACAACGATGACCTGCGGGGCTTGTTCTATGATCCCGCCGGCTGTTCCGCTTTTATGCCACGGGCTTTCGCTCCGGCGCCGGCACAAGCTGCTCAAACCTGTCGATCATGGACCGCAAGGTGATGCCCTCCATCGTTTGCCGCACAGCGTCTTCGATCTGATGGTACGGAGCCTGCAGCACCTTGCGGATGTTTTTCGCCACAGGGCACGGCCTTCCCCCGCAGGGATGGATCCCGATCAGGGAGGCGAAGCCCTTCGGCTCCAAAGCAGCGTAGATCTGATACAGCGTGATCTGCGCCGGATCCGCGCACAGCTCCGCGCCGCCGGTCCCCCGCGCAACGGTGATCAGGCCCGCTTTTTTCAGCGCGCTCATTATGTTGCGGATCACCACGGGATTGCATCCCGTGCTTTCGGCAAGAAGGCTGCTGGTCACCTTTGCGACGCCTCTGGCTTCGTAGATGAAGATGAGGCAATGCACCGCTACGGAACATTTCATACTGATCTGCATACAAGGTCCTTTCTCATCGATCCGCCCTCCCGCTTGATGTAACTATTGACATTACAACGAAACAATGGTACACTGCAGAAGATGTAACTCAAACATTTACATCGTTTATTTTATCGGGCTTTGCGAAAAAATGCAAGTGAATCATTGACATCCATTCAGAAAGAGGTCCTGTATAAAAGCGGTACAGATCAACGGCTACTCCAAAACCATCCAGACAAGCCTGCGGGATATCCCGCGGCCGGAACCCGCGGACTCCGAAGTGCTCATCCGTGTAAAAGCTGCGGCGGTCAATCCGCTGGAACTTCTGATCCTTTCGGGGCGCGTGAAACTGATCCAAAACTATTCCTTTCCCCTCACGCTGGGAAACGAATGCGCAGGCATCGTGGAGCGGGTGGGCAAAAGTGTGACGGGCATTCAAAAAGGCGACCACGTCTATACCCGCCTGCCGCTGAACAGGATCGGCGCCTTTGCGGAATATGTGGCCGTGGAGCAGCAAGCGGTCGCCAAGATGCCCGCTGGCTACGAATTCGCAACGGCCGCGGCCATTCCGCTGACGGGGTTGACCGCCTACCAGGGGCTGGTGGAGGAACTGGAAGCGAAACCGGGTGAGACGGTGCTGATCCCCGGCGGCTCGGGCAGCTTTGGGCAGATGGCGGTGCCCGTTGCGAAAGCGCTGGGGCTCCGCGTCATCGTCACTGGCAACGACCGGGCCCGGGAGCAGATCCTCGCCCTGGGCGCGGACCGATACATAGACTATAAAAAAGAAAACTATTGGGAGAGCTTATCCGGGATCGACCATGTCTTTGATGCGCTGGGAGCGTCGGAGTTCGAGCACGAGTTGTCCGTGCTCCGGAAAGGAGGACGGCTGCTGAGTCTGCGGACCGGCCCCAATCGGGCCTTTGCGGAGCGGCATCGCGTTTCTCTGCCCAAAAAGGCCCTGTTCGCACTGGCCGGCCGCAAATACGATCAGGCCGCCCGCAAACAGGGAAGGAATATCGTTTTATGTTTGTGCGCTCCGACGGCGCGCAGCTGCAAAAAGTGACGGAAATTGTGGAGCGCGCTCATGTGATGCCTGCCGTCGACCCCCATCGCTTCACCCTTGCGCAGGCCGATGACGCCTTGCGGCTGGTGGCGCGGGGGCCTCTCCTGGGCAAAGTGGTCCTGGAGGTCTGACCCGGGCAGCCAGCTGTTTCATCCATATAAGGAGGACCGTTCCATGAAACTGTATGAACTTTGCTTCAGCCCCACCGGGGGCACCCGAAAAGTGACGGATATCCTGGCCGGCGGGTTGGCGGACAGGATCGAGCGGGTGGACCTGACGGACAGCAGGATCGATTGTTCCGCCATTGCGCTGGCGCAGGAGGATGTTGCTGTTATCGCCGTGCCGTCCTACGGAGGCCGCGTTCCGTCCGTCGCGGCAAAGCGGCTGGCCGCCGTTCAGGGCAACGGAGCCCGCGCCGTTTTGGTTTGCGTGTATGGGAACCGCGCCTACGAGGATACGCTGGCAGAACTGCGGGATATCGCAAGGCAGGCAGGGTTCCGGGTGATCGGGGCGGTGGCCGCGATCGCCGAGCATTCCATTGCGCGCCAGTTCGCCTCTGGCAGGCCCGACGATCAGGACGCCCGGCAACTCCGTGAATTCGCCCTGCAGCTCCGTGCCAGACTCTCTGCCGGCGACCTGCCGGAGCCCGTTCTTCCCGGCCATCGCCCCTACAAAAAAGCGGGCGCTGTGGGCATGGTTCCCAGGCCCACAAAAGCGTGCACCCGGTGCGGCGCGTGCGCCCGGGCCTGCCCCGTTCAGGCGATTCGGCCCGACGACCCGAAAAAGGTGGACGGAAAAGCCTGCATCTCCTGTATGCGCTGTGTTGCCGTCTGCCCCCATTCCGCGCGGAAGGTAAATCCTGTTATGCTGGCTGCCGCGGGTCTGATGCTGAAAAAGGCCTGCTCCGACCGAAAAAACTGCGAGCTGTTTTTGTGAGTTTTCAAATATACAAGGACAGGCTGGCGGCCGCCAGCCTGTCCTTTTTGTGTCGTTTCGATCCAGGTCGGTTTCCCCCGCCCCCGCAGCCGGGGCAGGCCGCGGCCAACAGGAGCAAAAGCGCGCAGAGCACAGGAAAAACCGATCGTTTCATGGTTTCTCGCCTCGCTGACAGCTCAAAGCCCAAGGTCCAGACTATTCACCCACTGGGCCACTTCATCCTGGCTCGCGCCGCTGTTGAAGCGGTGCCCCTCCAGCCAGCGGGCGGAGGCAGTCAACGCCTGCAGGTCGTCCAGGCTGCCGTCAATGCCGCTGGAGCCGGAGGTGCAAAAAGGCACAATGGCAGCCTCTCCAAAGTCGTAACGTTCCAGAAATGTGTAAGCGATCTTTGGAGCCCGCCCCCACCAGATGGGATAGCCCAGGAACACCACGTCATAGTTCTCCGGGTTTTCCAGCGTGCCGGAAATGGTGGGCCGGGCCGTCGGGTCGTTCTGTTCCTGATTGGCGCGGCAGCTGTCATTGCTGTAGTCAAGGTCTTCGCCGGTGTAAGGCACTTCGGGCACGATCTCAAAAAGGTCCGCGTCCAACACAGCCTGCAGGTTCTGCGCAACGCCCTCTGTATTGCCGGTGGCGGAAAAATAGGCCACCAGCACACGATGCCCTTCATCGGCCGCGGCATCCTCCGACATGGCGGGGACGTTGGACACTGGCACAAGGGAAGACGGGCCGGCGCTTTCGGGGTCACTCGTTCCCTGTGAAGTCTGGAGCTGTTCCGGGCCGCTCAGGGCCTGTGTCCCTCCGCAAGCCGCCAATGCGCAAACAAGCGTCATCCCGGTCAGCAGGGCAAAAATTCGTTTCATTCCACTATACCTCCTGTTCATCTCTGTGCGTTTCGGATCTCATGCCGCAGGTAATCCAGCCGCTGCAGCTGATGCTCCTTGAAGTGGATCTCATCCAACGCGGCGCTGCGCTTTTCCTCCAGCATCTGAAGCCGCTGCCCATCGGAGGAATCCCCTTCCAGCAGAAGGCGCATATAGAGCTCCACCTCTTCTGTGGAGAACCCAATGTCGTGAAGCGTCATGATGATGCTGAGTCGTTCCAGGTCGGTGTCGTCGTATTGCCAGTCGCCCATCACCTTTTTGACCGCTCCGCACAATCCCCAGCTTTCATATTCCCGCAGGACGCCCATTGGGATCTGGTAGCGCTCGCTTGCCTCCTGTATGGTCATGTCGGAACCTCCAAATGAAAAATGCGGGTGCCCCTTGGGGGACGCCCACATTGTAAAGCAGTTCTCAATATATGTCTAATGCTTATTTTGGATTACAAGAAATAGTTAATAGGCATTTTTTGATGTGCTCCAGCAGGGCGGTCACCGCCGGTGGGACGGTCTCGGTTTTTTTCCAGGCAAGCACCGTGCCGGATTCCAACGCGGGAGACAGGGGGATAAAACGCAGCCCTTCATAGGTGCAGTGCAACTTCAGGGTAAGATACGCCCCGATGCGGGCCCCGGCCAGCAGAGCCATGTTGTAGGGAAGATTTCCCGTTGCGTTCACCTGCAGTTTTGTGGCGTAGGGTCCAAACCAGCGCTCCATCTCCTGCTGGATCAGCTCCCTCCGGGTAAGGATAAGGGGAACTTGCGCCAGATCCTCCGGCGTGACCGCCTCCTTCCGGGCCAGCGGCATGTCCTCGTGGACCAAAACGCCCCACTGTTCCTTCACGGGCATTCGTATGAAGTCATATTTGCTGATATCCACGGGTTCCAGCAAAAGGCCCAGATCCAGCGTGCCGCCCTCCATACGCTCTTTGGTATGATCGGCGTTTCCGCTGTAGATTTGATAGGTCACCTGAGGATAAAGCTTTTGGAAGGAGGCCAGCCATTCCGCCAGAACATACATTCCCTCCAAATCTCCGCTTCCAATGGCGATCTCGCCCCGAAGTTCCGGCTCTTTGCGGAACTCCCGGGTGGTTTTCTCCGCCAGGTCCACCAATTCCTGCGCCCGTCGCCGCAGCAGCATCCCCTCGTCCGTTAAAACAATATGGTAGCGGCTGCGGCGAAAGAGCTGCACGCCCAGTTCCTCCTCCAGCTGCATCAGCTGCCTTGAAAGCGTAGGCTGGGTCAGGTGGAGCAGCGCTGCCGCCTTGGTGATATTCTCTTCCCGGGCCACTGCCAGAAAATATTTCAAAACGCGAAGTTCCATTCTGATGATTCCCATAGGTACATTTTCTGAACCGGGTGAATTGTCAGGCACAGAGGCGGACGGCGGAAGCCGTCCGCCTCTGTGTTTTCATGCCAGCAATCGGATGATTGCTTCTTTCTCTGTGATTTCTTTGGTCATGCGCGGTGCGTGGTCGCCCTCCCGCATGGGCGTATCCAGAGCACCGATATCCCGGTACACGATCCGGACGCTCTGGCCGGCGGAGCGGGAGTGCTTCTTCGTCCGCTCCCCGATCTCGATGCGCTGGATAAACAGCCTCAGCAACTGGGGCGTCAGCTCGTCGATGGCGGTGTACTGCTTGGCCTTCTCGATGAAGGCGTCCACATTGGAGACCGAGGCTTTCAGCCGCTCTAACTGCTCCTCCTTCGCAGGGATGGCCGACTCCAGCTCTTTCTGCTCCCCGTTGTAGTCGGCGGAGAGCATCCGGAACTGCTCGTTGGTCACCCGACCCAGCACATTGTCCTCGTAGAGCCGTTTGAACAGGGCGCTCAGTTCTCCGTCCCGGCGGCGCATGGCATCCAGCTCCTTCTGCACACGGTTGATTTCCCGCCGCAGCTCCAGCGTGTTCTTCTGGTTGATGTACTCCGCGAACTGCCGCTCCTTCATCCGGGCGAAGTGGGTCACCCTGCGCAGATCGTCCAGTACGATCTGTTTCAGATCTACCTCCCGGATCTGGTGAGGGGTGCAGGCATCTTTCCCTCGCTTGCCGTAGGTGGAGCACCGGAAGTAATACTGATCCTCCCGCATCTTCTCCGTCCGGCAGAGCACCAGGTACTGTCCGCAGTCGGAGCAGTAGGCCAAGCCAGAGAATAGATTCGGCTCCTCCATGTGCTTGGGCGGGCGACGCTTGTGGCGGCGCACCTCCTGAACGATCTCCCAGAGCTCCTGCGACACCAGCGGCGCGTGGGTGTTCTTCACCAGGATCTGCTCGCTCTCCGGTCTTTTGATCTGCTTTTTGTTCTTGTAGGAGAGCGTCGTGTGTTTCATGCTGAGCGTGTGGCCGAGGTAAACGATGTTCTCCAGGATATTTGCCACCGTCTTGCCGCACCAGCTATAGGGGCGAGTCGTGTCCAGGTGGTTGCAGGC
>NZ_CALWND010000022.1:0-14428 GCF_944382735.1 Candidatus Allofournierella merdavium
GCTCGCGACGCAACCTACGCCAACGACTACCGCGACCTTTCTGTGCTGAAACGGTTGGCGGACAAACACGGCATCGCTATCCTGCTGATTCATCATCTGCGCAAGGAAACCGCTGACGATGTGTTCAACCGCATCTCTGGTACGACTGCCATCAGCGGTGCGGTGGATTCCAGCTTTACGCTGGTGGAGGAACGGCGGGGAAGCGGCAGGGCAAAGCTCTCCTGCATTGGCCGTGACATTGAATACCGGGAGCTGACACTGGAGCGCAACGGTGAAAATGTGTGGGAGCTGGTGTCGGATAGCCGGACACAGCCGGAGTTACTGGGCGACCGCATCGTCTATCTTCTCTCTGAACTGATGCATGACCGAAGCGAATTTATCGGCACTCCCACAGAGCTGTCTGAACGAATCGACCCTGTGGGTGTGGAACGCATGTCACCCAAGAAAGTATCCCGACAGATTCTGCAAAACCTTGACGCACTAAGGAAAATCGGCATTTCCGCTGTGGTGCGCCGCAGCAACGGAAAACGGCTCATTGAGCTGCGCCGTGCCGAAAGTGACGATACCCAGGGTGTCCCGGCGGTTGACCCTATCGACCCTGTCGAGGCGCTGTGCGGCGATTTGCGGGCGGTTTCCGGGGGCAGCGAGTAAACTCCCGCAAGGCAAAAGAAACGCCGAGTTGGGCCGCTTGTGGCCGAAGGTGGAACGCGGTAGTCCGGTGCGGGAGAATTACCTCCTTGGAGGTGGCCAGCATCGCGTTTGTCTGGTCGCCGGCACAGCCGCCGCCCGCCTTCCGCTTGTTTGCGGGGCGCGGCCCCACACCCCATTTTACGAAAGACTGGAGGAAACGACATGAAAAAAGATATTAAATTCAGCACCCGGATGGCATCCGCAGACCGGGAGGCCATCAAGGAATTGGCGAAACGCTCCGGGATGTCCATGAGCGACTATGTGACGGCCTGCTGTTTGGGAAAGCAGGTGGTGATCGTTGATGGACTGAAAGAAGTACTCAAGGAGCTGAAGTCCATCGGAAGAAATCTGAATCAGCTCGTCACCCTGGCGCACATGGGGCGCGTCACGGTGGTCAATCTGGACAGCGTGCGTCAGGCGTTCTCTGACCTCTGCGCCGCTGTCCGGCTGATTCTGGAACGAGGGCGGTGGTGAAAAATGGCGATCATCAGTTTCACCAACTACAAGCGAGGACAGACCACCGGATGCATGGGAGCCGTGATGCGGTACACCATGCAAAACAAGAAAACTGAGTTCGAGGGGCAGCAGTTGGTTACGGGCATCAACTGCCAGCCGGAATCTGTCTACGCGGACTTCATGGCCACCAAGCGGCTGCATCACAAAACCGACGGCGTGCTGTTCTACCACATGGTGCAGAGCTTCCCGAAAGGCGAAGCGGTCGATCCGCTCACTGCTCATGCGGCGGCATTGAAGCTGGCTGAGTACTATGAGGGGTATGAAGTTCTGGTCTGCACCCACACAGACCGGGAACACATTCATTCCCACTTTCTCATCAACTCCGTCAACTTCGATACGGGAAAGAAACTGCACATCGCAAAGGAACAACTCCAGGAACTGCGGCAGCGCAACGATCAAGTCTGCATGGAGTTTTCTCTCCCTGTGTTCCAGCCTAAAGACAGGAAGCAGAAAACCAAGACCATGACAGTCGGTGAGTATCACACTGCGGTCCGTGGCCAGAGCAAAAAACTGCAGCTCATGAACATCATCAACGACTGTATGCGCCACGCCTCTACCCGTGAGGAGTTTATTGCGCTGATGGAGAGCGAGGGCTACAAGGTCCGCTGGGAAGCGTCCCGACGGAACATCACCTACACCACACCCAGCGGTTGGCAGTGCCGTGACCGCCTGCTGTTCGGGGAGAAATATCTGAAGGGGAAGATGGAATATGAATTCAGGATCAGAGCAGAAATTATCCATGGACGAGCTGTTGGAGAAGAACCGTCCCGCGCAGGTGGTACAGACCATGCCGCAGCCTCCGGCGCAGGAGCCGACACCGCCTCCCGAAGTGCATCCCACAAAAGCGGAGTGGGAGGATCTGCTGAACGACCTCTACGCACTGGGGTACCACACCGAGAGACAGACCGGCTATCTGAAGAAGATCAGCGAACTGCTGGCGCAGCTCCCGACCCGGACGCAGATGGAGGAGCTGCTGAAAGTGGTGAAGCATCTGGAGCAGATGAACGAACAGGCTGGGAAACGGAAAGAGAAGCGTTTTTCTCTGCCCGGCATCAGACTGCCCAGACCGAGTCTGCCGGACATTCCATGGACCAGTCTGCTGTTGGGACTGGCGGCCCTGGCGCTGACTGGGCTGGTGCTGTGGGTGGTGTGGTCCAGCTTGGACACGCTCTGGAGCGCGGCCAGGGGCCTGCTCCCGTGAAGGATGCCACCACCACATACTACCACACAGACAGCAAGGCCCTCCGTAAAGAACGGCAAAAGAAAATCGCCCTCGGTCACAAAGAGGACGATTACGAAGAAGAACAGACTTGGCAGCAGACCATGTGACGGTCTGCTATTTTTTATTGCCCGAATTGGATTCGAGAGAAAGGAACGCTATGAAAAGTGAATTCGAAGTGTATATGGAGACGGGTATCCTGGGCGGATATATGCCGGAGCGAGCGATCGGCTGCCGGGACGAGAATACGATCACGCCAATCTACCGGGATACATCTTATCACGAAACAGAACATGGTATGGAGCTGCGTCGGGAGATGATCGTGGGCGGACGAAAATTCTTCGTCCGCTCCATCTTCTCTACCGCAGAGAAAGCAAAAACGCCTACGGAGCAGATGCTCCAAATCATCGACAGTGATTTAGAAAAAGGTTCGATTTGAGGATAGACATTGGGCAGGAGATACGGTATGTTTGTTGTTACCGTATCGGCTTGCCCGGAAAGGAGTAGCAATGGCAAGCAACGAAAAATATACCATCCTCTATGGCCGGCTGAGTCAGGAGGATACGCAGAAAACAAATAAGACGGATGACTCGAACAGTATTCAGAATCAAAAACTTCTGTTGGAGAAGTATGCAGCTGAGAAAGGATTCAGCAACACCCTCTTCCTGTATGACGACGGTTACTCTGGAACGAACTTCAACCGCCCAGGCTGGCAGCAGGTCATGGAGCTGATGGAAAACGGTCAGGTGGAAACACTGATCGTCAAGGACATGTCCCGACTGGGCCGTGAGTACCTTCAGGTGGGTCAGTACACGGAACTCATCTTCCCAAGCTATGGTGTGCGCTTTATCGCCGTCAACGATGGCGTGGACAGCCTGTACGAGTCCACCAATGACTTCACGCCCTTTCGGAATCTGATGAACGAGTTCTATGCCAAGGACTGCAGCAAAAAGGGGCGCTCCGTGGTTCGCCTTAAGGCTGAGACTGGCGCCAGGGTTTCCTCCCGACCCCGCTATGGGTATATGAAGGACCCGGCAGATCCCAAACGGCACATGGTACCTGATCCTGAGACTGCTCCGGTGGTGCGTTACATCTTTGACCTCTGTGTTTCCGGAAAGGGTCCTGCTCAGATCGCAAAGCAGCTCAAGAAAGACAAAATCCCCACGCCTGGATACTCCTACTACCAGAAGCACGGAGTGGAGCTGACCGGAGTGGATATCACCCGGCCGTACAACTGGTCCACCAACACTGTCGCCGGCATTCTGGAGGATGAGACCTACCTGGGCCACACCATCAACCTGAAATCCACCACGCTGTCCTTTAAGAACAAGAAGCGCATTGAGCGTCTGGAGTCTGAGCAGCTCCGCTTCGAAAATACACATGAAGCACTTGTCACACAACAGACCTGGGAGATCGTACAGGATATCCGAAAGCACAAACGGCGCAGAGCCAACATGGCCGAGCAGAATATCTTCTCTGGACTGATCTATTGCCTGGACTGCGGCGGCACCATGGTACTGCACCGGGCGCACACCATGGATGCGGTGAAAAATAACTTCATGTGCTCCACCTACAAAAAGAAAGGCAAAGATGTGTGCTCCGCTCATTATATCCGGGAACAAGAGCTTAATGCTATCCTGTTGGATGATATTCGCCGTGTCACACACTTCGCTCGTCAGAATGAGCTGCGGTTTGCAGAGCATATCCGCAAGAAGCAGGGTAAGGAGACGCAGCAGGAGATTGCAGTGCTCCAGAAGAAGATCGACACCATGCAGAAGCGCCAGGCCGAGCTGACGAAGCTGTTCAAACGGCTCTACGAGGACAGTGTACTTGGACGCATCCCGGATGAGCAGTACCGCATCCTCTCTCAGGAGTACACTATCGAGCAAAAAGAGATCCAGGAACAGCTCCCCGCTATGGAAGTAAGGCTTCAGGAACTAAAAGACTCCAGTTCCAATATTGCCCGGTTCATTGAGAATGCCAAGCGGTACAAGGAAATCCCGGAGCTGACCGCTGAGATCCTGCACATCTTCATCAAGCGAGTGGAGGTCGGTGAGCGTGCGGAGAAATACTCCCGCACAGCACCGCAGGAGGTACGCATCTACTATCGTGACATCGGCCTGGTGGATGAACTGCCTCGGAGTATGGCGGATTCCGCAGCAGAAGCAATTCCAAACGAGGTCGCATGAGCAGAAAAGGGAGGCTGTGCTGAAACACAGCCTCCCTCCACAGGAACAAATATTAAGTTATATGGGTAGGTTCATAAATTGTCCCTATGCACCGGTTCCCCACGGCGCGGGGGCTTTTTGCGCGCGGGAAAAAGCCGGGAGAATGAGCGACCGGCCGCCGCGATCTCTCGGCGCGTCACCGACAGACGGAGGGGGAGGCCCGGCAGCACACCGGGGAAAATCCTTGAAAAAGAGCTTCCGACCCGCTGAAACCGTGCGCGCTACGGAAGGACCTTCAAATTGTAACATGTTCCAAAAACGTTTTTGAAAAGACGTGCATTTTGCCGTTTTTGCGGCGGCACCCTTGACAACGCACCTGGGATTCTGTATAACAGAGACAAGCCGAAAACGTTTTTGAGGAGTGGCTGCCTCAGAGAGTGGGGTGTGTTGGGATGTCGGTGACCATTCAGGATGTGGCAAAAGCTGCCGGGGTCACGGTGGGGACCGTGTCCCGGGCGCTGAACAACTACGCGGATGTGAATGAAAACACGCGGCAAAGGATCATCCGCACGGCGCAGGAACTGGGCTATCATCCGAACCTGGTGGCCCGCAGCCTTTCCAGCAAGCACGCCCGCAGCATCGCGCTGATCGTCTCCGGCTTTCTGGAAGACAAGATGTTCAACCACTTCGAAACCATGCTGATGAAAGGATGCTATCAGTTTGCGCTGGAGCGGGGCGTGGAGCTCTCCATGCACATGATCAACACAGAGATCCAACAGAAAAAGAGTTATGAGCAGCTGTGCTACGAGCACAATCTCAGCGGGGCTGTGCTGCTGGGCCTCAAGACCACCGACCCCTACTGCGAGGGATTCCCGCAGGGCAGCCCGCCCTGCGTTACCATCGACACTCAGGTCAAGGGCCCGAATGTGAGCAACGTCACCCTGGACCACATCGCCGCCTTTGACGAACTGACCCAGTACCTCATTGACCAGGGCCACCGGCGCATCGTGCTGGTGCACGGGCGCAAGGAGGCGATGGTGAGCATGGAGCGCCTGGCCGGCGCCCATCAGGCAATGACGCGCAACGGCATGACGCTCACCCACGACCAGATCATCTACACCAATTTCTTGCGGGAAGAGGCCTACGAGGGCGTCCGCCGCTATCTCGAGACTCACAATCCCAAAAGCGTGACCGCCTTCCTGTGCATGAGCGACATGCTCGCCATTGGCGCCATCGAGGCGATCAAAAGCCTCGGTTACAAGGTGCCCCGGGATTATTCGGTGGTGGGCTACGACGGGCTGGACGTGACCGAGTTCACCGACCCGCGCATCACCACCATCGACCAGAACATCCGCCTGAAGGGCTACGAGGCGGCCCACCTGCTGCTGGACATGCTGGACGGCAAGCGCCCCACCCAGCGGCTGGTGCTGCCCCACACCCTCTCCATCAAGGACAGCGTGGCCCCGCCCGCCTGGTGAGCGGCGGGCCGGCGGCCCTCAACTGAAAAAGGAATGTCCGCCAGGCCGGCGCGCGGTGGAGGACTTTCCTTTTTCGCTGGTTCCGAAAACGTTTTTGAAACGGACACTCTTCGATCGACAGCTTACCCGATCAAAGAGGCCGGCATCCGGACCGCAGGCTCCTTCGCGGGCAGATTTTTTGTGCGGCTTTCAAAAACGTTTTTGAAGCTTTGAGTGGCCCAGATCTCTCCGCCCGCGATCCCGGCTGGGCCGGCAAAACGCAATTTTATGCCAGTGAAAAACGGCGTTCGCCGTTTTCTATAGACACAGATAACAAAAGGAGGACAATATGAAAAAGAAACGCATCTTTGCAGGTCTGCTGGCCGGCGCTGTGCTCACCGCGGGCCTGGCCGGCTGCGGTTCCACCCCTTCCAGCAGCACGGCGCCCTCCGGTTCGGCGGCCGCGTCCGGCGCCACCGGCGTTGTGGAGGTGACCATCCCCTCCTACAAGACCGGCGAGAACGTGGGCGCGGTGTTCTTCGAGCCCCAGGTGGAGCGCTTCAACCAGGCGTATGAGGGCAAGTATCACATCACCCTGGAGAGCGTGCCCCAGGACACCTTCCTGGATCAGATGAAGATGCTGGCCCAGCAGGGCGAGCTGCCGGTGCTGGTGCAGTCCGGCGACGTGGACTGGCTCACCAACGTGGTGTATCCCAACGGCCTGGCCTACGACCTGAGCGGCTGGCTGGACGAGCACCCGGACCTGAAGGCCCGCCTGCTGCCCGACGGCCTTGCCTTCTGTACCGATGACAGCGGTGCTGTGTACAGCATGCCCCTGGCCACCGTGCGGCCCACCGGCTTTTTCTGGAACTCGGCTTTGTGGGACACCCAGGAGGACCTGAGCGCCATGACCATGGACCAGTTCATCACCGCCATGGGCGATCAGAAGATAGCCTTCTCCACCGCCGAGAACGGCTGGGTGGCGGCGCTGTTCCTCACCGCGGCCATCGCCGACGAGGAGGGCGGCATTGACTGGCTGCAGGCCGGCGTGGAAAACCGCATCACCGACTTCAGCGAACCCGCCTTTGTGAACGCCATCGCCACCCTGCAGCAGATGCTGCAGAACAACGCGGCGCCCAACTCCATCGGCGCAACCTACGCGGACGCCGCCAACTCCTTCATGAGCAACCAGGCCGCCCTGATCGCCAACGGCCCCTGGATGTCGTCCGATTTTGCCGAGACCAACAGCGCCAACTGGAGCAACGGCTTTAACGGCGCCGACGTGCGCGCCGCCCTCTTCCCGGGTCAGGTGGGCATCGCCAACACCGCCACCTACGGCGAGTGGTTCATCAGCGCCAACGCCGCACCCGAGGAGATCGAGCTGGCCCTGGCCTTCCTGGAGTTCATCAACAGCCCCGAGGAGCTGGAAGCCTACCTGCTGGCGGAGGGCGGCGACGCCCCCGGCCTGACCTACTCCGACGGCTTCAAGGAGGAGCAGGGCAAGACCCAGGTGCTGGCCGACCTGGCGGCGGATACCACCGCGGACACCGTGTTCGTGCCCTGCATCCTGGACGTGATCCCCTCCTCTGTGGCCAACTCCGACTTTGGCATGCTGCTGCCCAGCCTGGCGGACGGCACCTTCACCCCCGAGGACTTTGCCCAGCGCATGACCCAGGCCGCCACCGAGGCCACCGCTGAATAAGCGCGCGGGCGCACGGTTCAGAACTTTCCTGCGCGGCGCGCCGCATGCCGGCCTTTGCCGGGCGGCGCGCCGCCACCGCGTTTGTGAAAGGAGGGACCCGCACTTTGGAATCCGGACGAAAAAGACCGGCACGCACCAAAGCCAGCCGGCTGCAGCGGGCGAACTACAAGTGGATCTACCTGTTTTTGCTGCCCACCGTCATCATCTTCGCCATGTTTTATGTGGTGCCCATCGTGGAGGTGTTCGTTACCTCCTTCACCCAGTGGGACGGCTTCAACGCCCCCCGATTCAACGGCATCCGCAACTACATCAACCTGTTCAACAGCCATTCCTTCCTCACCAGCCTGAAAAACCTGTTCTGGTGGTGCGTCATCGCCATGACGCTGCATGTGGGCTTCGGCACGCTGGTGGCCTTCGTGCTGTTCCACCGCCCCCGCGGCTGGAAGGTGACCCGCGCGGTGTTCATGATCCCCAACGTGATCAGCGCCGCGGCCTGGGCCATGATCTACCGCTTTATCTTCAACGACGACATCGGCATCCTCAACAGCCTCATCCGGCTCATCAACCCGGACTTCAGTGTGGACTGGTTCTACGTCTCGCCCTGGGCCTTCTGGTCGGTCACCTTCACCTGGCTGTTCTACGCGGTCATCGTGACGCTGATCGTGCTGGGGGACCTGCTCAACATCCCGCAGGAGCTCACCGAGGCAGCCCGCATCGACGGGGCCACCGGCTGGCAGCTCATCCGCTACATCCATCTGCCGCTGTGCCGCACGGCCATCGGCACCAGCATCATCTGTTCGCTCACCTCCCGCATCGCCATGTACGAGCAGATCGCCCTCACCACCGCCGGCGGCCCCGACTACGAGACCGTCAGCCTTCCGATCCTGCTGGTGAACGCCATCACCGACTACCGCTACGGCTACGCCAACGCGGTGGGCGTGCTGATGTTCCTGTTCGGCCTGGTGATTTTGTGGCTGGTGAACCGTCTCTTCCGTATGGACGAGACCGACTATTGAGGTGCCGCCTATGAACACTGTGAAAAAAACCGCCACCCAGGCGTTTATGTATCTTGTGGAACTGGTGGTCATTCTGCTGTCGGTCTTTCCCATCCTGTGGGTGGTGATGTCCGCCTTCAAGACCAACGGCGAGATCCTCTCCTCGCCCCTGGCGCTGCCCACCTCCTTCTCGCTGGACACCTTCGTCTACCTGTTTGAAACCTACAACTTCCCGGTCTATTTCCTCAACTCGCTGTTGGCGGCGGGAGTGTCCACCCTGGTGTCGCTGCTGTTCTACGCCATGGGCGCCTATGTCATCGCCAAGTTCGAGTTCCCGGGCCGCAAACTACTGTTCATCCTCTTCACCATCACCCTGCTGGTGCCGGGGCACAGCAAATCCCAGCCCATCTTCTCCCTGGTGAGCGACCTGGGCCTATTCGACAGCATCTGGGGCGTCACCCTGGTGTATCTCTCCGCCGGCATGGCCATGTCCATCTTTGTGCTGAAGGCGGGCTTCATGGCCATTCCCAAAAGTCTGGACGAGGCCGCCATCATCGACGGCGCCGGCTTCATGCGCACCTTCTGGTCCATCAACCTGCCCCTGGCCAAGAGCGCTTTATCCACCGCGGGCATCCTGATGTTTTTGGGCAACTGGAACGAGTACTATTTCGCCTCGCTGCTCACCCATTCCGACTCCCAGCGCACGCTGCCCATCGCCCTGTCCTTCTTCACCAGCGAATTCTCCTACAACTACACCAACCTCTTTGCCGCCCTCACCATCGTCATCCTGCCGGGCATCGTGCTGTATGTCTTCGCCCAGGAGCAGGTGCAGGCCAGCGTGGCGGCCACCGGCATCAAGGGGTGAGGATGCCCCGCTTTAAAACGACCGCACAAGCCCTCTGACCGAGAGGAGGAACACCCGATGAAATACGACGCACAGCCCCTGGGCTGGGTGGTGGTGGAGGACGTGTTCAACGCCGCGCATATTGCCAAATGTGAATCCATCTTTGCCCAGGGCAACGGATATATGAACCTGCGAAACGCGCTGGAGGAAAACTATGTGGGCCAGCGCCGGGGCGCCTTTGTCACCGGCACCTTCAACAAGGCCTTGCCGGACGAGGTGACCGAGCTGCCCAACCTGCCCGACGTGACCGAGCTGCGGCTGACGGTGAACGGGGAGCGGTTCTCCATGGAGACCGGAACAGTGGAAGACTACCGCCGCCAGCTGGACCTGTGCACCGGCGAGGCGGAGCGCACCCTGCTGTGGACCAGCCCCGGCGGGGCGCGCCTGGCGCTGCGCCTGCGGCGCTTTGTCTCGCTGGCCCAGGAGCATCTGGCGGCCTTCTGCGCCGAGATCACCGCCCTGGACGGCCCGGCGGACCTGGTGCTGGAGAGCGGCATCGACAGCCGAGTGTCCAACACCGGCTCCCAACACTGCACCGAGGGGGAGAAGCGGCTGGTGGACGGCTCCATCCTGCAGCTGGCCTGCCGCACCTGCCAGTCGGACATCCCGGTGGTAGTGCACTGCGCCCATCGCTTTTCCCAAAAGCCCGCCCACAGCCTGCCGGTGATGGAGCGCCGCCGCTTCGTGCAGCGCTTTGCCTTTCATCTGGGGGCCGGCGCGACCCTGCGCATGGACAAATTCGCCTGTTACTGCACCGGCCGGGACCTTCCCTTTGTAGCCTTTGGTCAGCAGAACGGCGTAGAGGAGCCGGAGCCGGTGATCGCCGAGGGCCTGGAGACACTTCGCCGGGCGCTGACCCGGGACTACGACGCATTGCTGGCGGATTCCGCCGCCCGCTGGGCACAGTACTGGGAAAAGACCGACGTGCGGGTGGACAGCCCCGATCCCATGGACCAGCTTGGTCTGCGCTTTGCGCTGTATCATCTGAACATTATGGTCAAGCGGGACGATTCCCGGGTGGGCATCGGCGCTAAGGGCATGACCGGCGAGGGCTACAAGGGCCACTCCTTCTGGGACACCGAGATGTTCCTTTTGCCCCACTACCTGCTCACCGACCCCGCCGCGGCCCGCACCCTGCTGGAATACCGCTGGCGCAGCCTGCCCGGCGCCTTCAAAAAGGCCCGGGAGAACAACTGGCAGGGGGCCATGTTCCCCTGGGAGAGTGCCTGGCTCACCGATGGGGAGGTGACGCCGCTGTTCGGTGCGGCGGACGTGGTCACCGGCCAGAGCATCCCCATCCTCACCGGCATGCTGGAACATCACATCACCGCCGACGTGGCCTGGGCCGTCTGGCTGTACTACACCGCCACCGGCGACGACGACTTCATGGAAAAATGCGGCTGCGAGCTGTTGGTGGCCACCGCCTGCTTCTGGGCCAGCCGGCTGGAGTGGAAAAGCGGCACCGGCCGTTACGAGATCTGCAATGTGATCGGGCCGGACGAGTATAAGGAGCATGTGGACAACAACGCCTTCACCAACTATCTGGCCGCCGAGAACCTGCGGGTGGCCAGCCTGGTGATCGGCCGGATGCGGCGAGACTGGCCCGCCGCCTGGGCGGCTCTCAGCGCCCGGCACGACCTGCCGGCCCTGGCGGCGGAGTTTGACGAAAAGCGCGAAAAGATGTACCTGCCCGCCCCCCGCCCGGGGGATGGGCTGGTGCCTCAGAACGACCAGTACCTGAACCTGGAGCCGGTGGACCTTGCCCGCTACAAGGCTCAGGCGGGGGTGTCCTCCATCTACGAGGACTACAGCCCCGCCCAGATGAACCGGCTGATGGTATCCAAGCAGGCGGATCTTGTGATGCTGCTGCGGGTGATACCCGGCCTGTTCGACCCGGAGACCCGCCGCAAAAACTTTTTGTTCTACGAGTCCCGCACCCTCCACGACTCCTCCCTCAGCCACGGCCAGCACTGCGTTCTGGCCGCCTGGATGGGGCTGGACGGGATGGCGCTGGACCTCTACCGCCACGCCGCGGCCATCGACCTGGGGCCGAACCCCACCTCCTCCGACGAGGGCATCCACAGCGCCTCCATGGGCAACGTCTGGCAGTGCGCGGTGTGCGGCTTTGCCGGCCTGCGGTGGGAAGGCGGGCAGCTGATGCTGGAAAACCATCTCCCCGCCAGCTGGAAGAGCCTGGAGTTCACCGTGGAGTGGCGCGGCGCCCGCCTGGCGGTGCGGCTGAGCCATGAGAAAGGCATACAGGTGCGGCGGCTGGGGGGAACGGCCATCACCATCCTGGTGGACGGCGTGCCCGTCACCCCGAACGCCGCAGAGGAGGACGCATGAAATACAAAGGCATTATCTTCGATCTGGACGGGGTGCTCTGCTCCACCGACCGGTTCCACTTCCAGGCCTGGCAGGAGACTGCCCGTCAGGCCCGGGCCCCCTTCGACGAGACCATCAACCAGCGCCTGCGGGGGGTCAGCCGCATGGAAAGCCTGAAGATCATCCTGGAGGGAAGCCCCCTCACCTTTACCCGGGAGGAAAAGGAGCGGATGGCCCGGGAGAAAAACGAGCGATACCGCCACCTGCTGCAGCAGATGACCCCCGCCGACATGCCCGATGGGGTGCGCCGGGCTCTCGAGAGCCTGCGGGCCGCCGGCCTGAAGCTGGCGGTGGGCTCCTCCAGCAAGAATGCCCACTTCATCCTGGAGCGACTGGACGCCGAGCAGTATTTCGACGCTGTCTGTGACGGCACCCAGATTGTCCACTCCAAGCCCCACCCGGAGGTCTTTTTAAAAGCCGCGGAGATGCTGGGCCTGCCCCCCGCGGCCTGCCTGGTGGTGGAGGATGCCCCCGCCGGCTTGCAGGCCGCCCGGGCCGCCGGAATGGACTGCGCCGGCGTGGGCGACGCGCCGTGGCCCTTTGCCCCCACCTATCGTTTGCCGGACGTGACCGCCCTGCCGGCGGCGCTGCCGGGCTGAAAGGGGGCAAGGCGGATGCAGACGGAACAGCCCGCCCGTGCCTGGTGGAAGGAGGCGGCGGTCTACCAGATCTATCCCCGCAGCTTCTGCGATTCAAACGGCGACGGAGTGGGGGACCTGCGGGGGATCCTGCAGAAGCTGGATTACATCCAGCGCCTGGGGGTGGACGCCATCTGGCTCAACCCGGTCTACCGCTCCCCCGGAGTGGACAACGGCTACGACATCAGCGACTACCGGGCCATCGACCCGCTGTTCGGCACCATGGAGGACTTCGACCGTCTGCTGGCCGAGGTGCACCGGCGGGGGATGCGGCTGGTGATGGACTTAGTGGTGAACCACACCTCCGACCAGCACCCCTGGTTCATCGAGAGCCGCCAAAGCCGCCACAGCCCCCGGCGGGACTGGTACATCTGGCGGGACGGCGTGGACGGCGGACCGCCCAACAACTGGGGAGCGAACTTCGGCGGCCCCGCCTGGACGCTGGACGAGGCCACAGGCCAGTATTACCTGCACCTGTTCGCGCCCCAGCAGCCGGATCTCAACTGGGAGAACCCGTCGGTGCGGGACGCGGTGTTCGAGATGATGGACTTCTGGTTCCAGAAGGGCATCGACGGCTTTAGGATGGACGTGATCAGCCTCATCTCCAAGGCCGGCTTTGCCGACGGGCCCCTGCGGCCGGATGGTCTCTACGGCGACCCGTCGCCCCAGTGCGCCAACGGCCCCCGGGTGCACGAGTATCTCCGGGAGATGAACCGGCGGGTGCTGAGCCGGTACGACTGCCTGACGGTGGGCGAAAACGCCGGCAACACCCCGGAACTGGCCTGCCGGTACGCCGGCTTTGACGCGGGCGAACTGAAGATGGCATTCCAGTTCGATCTGATGGATGTGGACGGGGGCGAGCGGGACAAGTGGAGCGCCTGCCGCTGCTGGAAACTGGCGGACATCAAGGAAGTGATGACCCGCTGGCAGACGAAGCTGGACGGCAAGGCCTGGAACGCCCTTTTCTGGGAAAACCACGACCAGCCCCGCAGCGTCTCCCGTTTCGGAAACGACAGCAGCGAGGCGATGCGCGCCCGCTCGGCCAAGATGCTGGCCACCTGCCTGTTTTTGATGCAGGGCACCCCCTTCATCTACCAGGGGGAGGAGCTGGGCCTGGTGAACCGGCTCTTCGACAGCCTGGAGGAGATCGACGACGTGCAGACCCGGGGTAACTGCGCCGACCGGCTGGCCCAGGGCGAGCCGATGGAACAGGTGATGGCGGTGGTGAACTACATCAGCCGGGAGCACGCCCGGGCGCCGATGCCCTGGAAAAACGCGCCCAACGGCGGCTTCACCACCGGCAGGCCCTGGATCGCCCTGAACCCGAACTATCCCGTTCTCAACGCCGAGCGCCAGCTGGCCGACCCAGACTCGGTGTACAACTATTACCGCGCCCTGCTGGCGCTGCGCAAAAAGAGCATGGCCCTGCTGTACGGCCATTACGCCCTGCAGATGCTCGACAGCGAACAGGTGTATGCGTACGCCCGCACCCTCAACGGGGAGGAGGCCCTGGTGGTCTGCAACTTCAGCGACCAGGACGCTGCCTGCCCGCTTTTGCGCGGGCGGACGGCACAGCCGCCGGCGCTGGCCAACTACGCAGGCGGCCCGGCGGGGGAGGTCCTGCGCCCCTGGGAGTGCGCGGTCTATCTGAAGTAACGTGAAAAAAGCGGGCCGAACGCTCGGTGGTCGTAAAACAGTAATATGTGAATTTCTTGGAACAGGCATGATTTCGGTCATGCCTGTTCCGCTTTTAT
>NZ_CALWND010000023.1:0-4544 GCF_944382735.1 Candidatus Allofournierella merdavium
CCTGCGGATTTCTGCAGACCCTTCATCACGGATGCGCAAAATCGGTTTTATTGTTGTCCTTTTGCGGGGGTGCCTTTCCTTCCGCGCTCTTTTTCTGCCCGGCGGCGCGACCGGCTCGCACAGCGCCCCGCCGGACACCCGCCCGGACCCGCGGCTGACGATTGCGATAAGAATAAATGACCTTGTGATGAATTATTGACACAAAATGCGAAAGCGGATACAATGGGATGACAAACCGGAAGCGGCCGTCCCCAGGCCCTCGCCGGCAAACAAACACACAAACAAAGAGAGGATCTTCGCATGAAAAAATTCTTGACAAGCCTGCCGGTGCGGCTGCTGCTGGCGATCATCGCCGGCATCGCGCTGGGTCTGCTCATCCCGCTCATCCCGAACCAGGACATCGGCAACGGTGTGATGCAGGTGGTGGTGACGCTGAAATATATCATGGGCCAGCTCATCAACTTCTGCGTGCCGCTCATCATCATCGGCTTTATCGCGCCCTCCATCACCAAGCTGGGCAACAGCGCCACCCGGATGCTGGGCGTGGCCATCGCCATCGCCTATGTCTCCAGCGTGCTGGCCGCGCTGCTGTCCATGACGGCGGGCTTTGCCATCATCCCCAACCTGAACATCGCCAACTCTGCCGAGGGCCTGCGGGAGCTGCCCGCCGTGGCCTTCCAGCTGGATATCCCCCAGATCATGCCGGTCATGAGCGCCCTGGTGTTCAGCGTGCTGATCGGCCTGGCCGCCGTGTGGACCAAGGCGGACACCACCACCAAGGTGCTCATTGAGTTCCAGAACATCGTGCTGGATGTGGTAAAAAAGGTGGTCATCCCCGTTCTGCCCTTCTTCATCGCCGCCACCTTCATGGGTCTGGCCTGGGAGGGGTCCATCACCAAACAGCTGCCGGTGTTCCTGATCGTCATCGTCATCGTGATGGTGGGCCACTACATCTGGCTGGCCGTGCTGTACGGTGTTGCGGGCATTTACTCCGGCAAGAACCCCTGGGAGGTGCTGCGCCACTACGGCCCCGCCTACCTCACCGCCGTGGGCACCATGTCCAGCGCCGCCACTCTGGCCGTGGCGCTGCAGTGCGCGGGCAGGAGCAAGGTGCTGCGCAGGGATATGGTGGACTTCGGCATCCCGCTGTTTGCCAACATCCACCTCTGCGGTTCCGTCCTCACCGAGGTCTTCTTTGTCATGACCGTCTCCAAGGTGCTCTACGGTGAGCTGCCCGGCCTGGGCACCATGATCCTGTTCTGCGTGCTGTTGGGCGTCTTTGCCATCGGCGCGCCCGGCGTGCCCGGCGGCACCGTCATGGCCTCCCTGGGCCTGATCATCGGCGTGCTGGGCTTCGGCGAGGACGGCACCGCCCTGATGCTGGCCGTCTTCGCCCTGCAGGACAGCTTCGGCACCGCCTGCAACGTCACCGGCGACGGCGCGCTGACCCTGATGCTCACCGGCTATGCCGAGCGTCACCACATGGAGGAACAGGCCGCGCCGGTGGACCTGTGATCCCCTGCGATCCAAGAGAAAACACCGCCCCCGGCCGTGCAGGCCGGGGGCGGTGTTTTTGCAGTCTTATACGGCGGCCCGGCGGCGGGTGTGCTCCGCGGCCTTCAGCGTGCCGTACAGCAGCGCCGCGTCGATGGGCAGCTTGATGATGTTCTTGATGATCTTCACCGAACTGAAGATCACAAAGGCCCGGCCGTACATCAGGTGCAGCCACAGCGGGGTGAGCAGGAAGTTGATGAGCAGCGTCACCGTCAGGCAGGCGCCCACCGCCAGCGCCGGGCGGGGCCGGCGCTTGTAGAACCACAGCCCATAGAGGAAGCCCAGCAAAAACTGGTTGAAGGTAAAGCCGAAGAAAAAGGCGCCGTTGGGCCGCAAAAAATAACTCAGCAGGTCCACCGCCACCCCGGCGGTGCCCGCCACCCACGGCCCGCACAGCGCGGCGCACAGCGCCGTGGCCAGAAAGGCGAAGCCGATCTCCAGCACCGGGCTCACCTCCAGGGTGAACACCCGGTCGATGATCACGGCGGCGGCGGTGAGCAGCCCCGCCAGCACCAGGCTGCGGGTGCGGCCAAACTCGGCCAGGCTGTCCACCAGTTGAACTTTCAGGGGAAAACGCATACGAAAAACCTCCTTCGACGGGCCGCGGAAAGCGGCGGCTGCGATTGCCGCACAATTGAAAGAGGCCCGGCGGACAGGGTGCAAAAAAGCGCGGAGCGCCCCTTTGCAGACCCGGCCCCGCGCGTTACAGTTATGCAGCAGCGGGATGCAAAGCCGGCACCGCGGGCCCAAAAGGCCCTTCGTCCGCCCCGCAACTCCCCGTCGGGTCGGCACTTGACGCGCAGGCTTTTACTCTGCATGCCCCATTATACCCTCCGGCCCATTGTTTTACAAGGTACGACAGCAAAGAAATTTGAATTGTTCACAAAAACGGTGTACACTATTTGTATAAGCCGCCCGGCGGCTCACAAGTTTACAAGGAAAGAGGGGGAACCCATTGAAATTTTCCCAGATGCCCTATACCCGCCCCAACGCGGCGCTGACCGTGGAGCGCTACCGCGAGATGGCCCAGCGGGCCGGCGCGGCGGCCTCCGGCAAGGAGCTGGTGGACCTGTTCCGGCTGCACACCCAGCTGGACGACGCCTTTGCCACCGCCTACCGCCTGGCCCAGATCCGGCACACGCTGGACACCCGCGACCAGTTCTACGACGCCGAGAACGACTTCTTCGACAACGCCGCGCCCGAGGTGGGCAACGCCCAGCTGGAATTTTACCGGGCGGTGCTGGCCAGCGAGCACAAGCAGGCCCTGGCCGAGGCCTACGCCCCCATCCTGCTGGACAAGATGGAACTGGCGGTGAGCGCCGCCTCCGACGAGGTGCTGGAGCTGATGCAGCAGGAGAACGCCCTCTCCAGCCGGTACCAGAAGATCAAGGCCGGCGCTGCGGTGGAGTTCGACGGCAAGACCCTCACCCTGCCGGGCCTGGACCCCTACAAGCAGAGCCTGGACCGGGCGGTGCGCAAGGCCGCCTTCGAGGCCGAGGGCGGTTTCTACGACCGCAACCGGGAAGAGCTGGACGACATCTACTCGAAGATGATCGAAAACCGCAACGCCCAGGCCCGCAAACTGGGCTACGACAGCTATGTGGACCTCTCCTACAAGCGGATGGGCCGCCTGGGCTACGGCCCCAAAGAGGTGGCCAGCTTCCGGGAGCAGGTGGCCAGGTATGTCACCCCCCTGGCCCACGAGTCCATGCGGGCCCAGTTTGAGCGCACCGGCATCGCCGACGCCAGGTTCTACGACACCACCGTCTCCTTTGCCGACGGCAACCCCACCCCGGTGGGCACCGCTGACCAGCTGCTGGCAAAGGCGGTGCAGATGTACACCGAACTCAGCCCCGAGACCGCCCGCTTCATCCGCTTCATGACCGAGAGCGAGCTGTTCGACCTGGTCAGCCGCCCCGGCAAGGCCACCGGCGGCTACTGCGAGACCATCCCCGCCTACGGCGCGCCCTTCATCTTCTCCAACTTCAACGGCACCTCCGGCGACGTGGACGTGCTCACCCACGAGGCGGGCCACGCCTTCCAGGCCTGGGTGGCCGCGGGCCAGGGCATGTGTCAGGAACTGGCCAGCCCCAGCATGGAGAGCTGCGAGATCCACAGCATGTCCATGGAGTTTTTGACCGCGCCCTGGCACCACCTGTTCTTCGGCGGGGATCAGCGGGCCACTGCCAAGTACGCCCTGGCCCACGCCGAGGACGCCCTGACCTTCCTGCCCTACGGCTGTATGGTGGACGAGTTCCAGCACATCGTCTACGCCCAGCCCCACCTCACCCCCGACGAGCGCAACGGCGTCTGGCTGGAACTGGAACGCAAGTACCGCCCCTGGAACGACTTCGACGCGCTGCCCTTCTACGGCCGGGGCGCGGGCTGGCAGCGGCAGCTGCACATCTACGAGGCCCCCTTCTACTATATCGACTACTGCCTGGCCCAGATGGCCGCGCTGCAGTTCTTCGCCGCCTCCCTGGCGGACCGGGAGGACGCCTGGCAGCGGTACCTGGCACTGGTGAAGAAGGCCGGCTCCGACACCTACGCCGGCCTGGTGAGCGCCGCGGGCTTCGCGGTGCCCTTCCAGGCGGGCGCCATCGAACCGGTGGCAAAGCAGGTGGCCGACTGGTGCGCCGAAAAGAACCGGGAACTCGCCTGATCCGTTTCCTTTGCCGCCCCGGCTTTTTGCCGGGGCGGATTTTTATTGTATGATGTATAGAAGGCCGCCGGCCGGGCCATCCTCAGGAGGGCGGAGGAAAAAATCAAAAAACTTGAAAAAGAGGGTTGACTTTTTTCTTTCATGCTCGTATAATACTGTCTTGCGCCCCCTGGAAGGGAGCCGGAGAACACCGGCCGCCAAACGGGCCGCCTCAAAAAATCGCAAAAAGGTCTTGACAAACAAAACCTGACGCGATATAATAAACAGGCTGCCTCACGAAAAGGCGAGGCGCAGAGGACCTTGAAAATTGAACAATAAGAAGAACTTG